>AEZC01000202.1 GCA_000257205.1 Vibrio ordalii ATCC 33509
ACTAACTACCGAATTTGTAAGGCTATTCTGTTCTGCTACTTTACTAAAACTTCCCAGTTCCATCACTTGTGAAAACAATATTAGGTCGTCTGCTCGCATCTTATTATGTCAATTTTGGAATTAATTATTTTCATTATTTCCCTATATCCACAAAAAATAAAGGAGTAAATTCACCACAAATTAACAAAAACATCACAAATATAATAATTTAGCTACCCGACGTGGCCGAAAGGTCTTTAGTACCTACAGGATGTTAGCTCTTCAACTACGCTACTATTTTAAAGAGAACGAAGAGCACACTTTACGAGGAAGTATCCAATGAACGAAACCTTACTGGCACTAGTGGACTTCTCCCCCATTGTGGTGGCAGCAATTCTTTTAGTCGGCCTCAACTGGCCTGCGAAAAAGGCGATGCCCGTGGCCTTTGCATTAACTGTGGCCATCGCCCTCACCTTTTGGGATATGTCGGCAAACCGCGTGCTTGCTTCTGTTTTGCAAGGGTTCGGTATCACGATTTCCGTGCTCTGGATTGTGTTTGGCGCAATCTTCCTACTCAACACCTTAAAACACACTGGTGCTATCACCACCATTCGTAACGGTTTTACGGATGTTTCGGCTGATCGCCGTGTGCAAGCCATTATCATTGCGTGGTGTTTTGGCTCTTTTATTGAAGGCGCTTCTGGTTTTGGTACACCAGCAGCTATCGCGGCACCGTTGCTGGTTGCGATTGGCTTTCCCGCGTTGGCTGCCGTATTGATGGGGATGATGATCCAATCCACTCCTGTCTCTTTCGGCGCAGTGGGTACGCCCATTATTGTTGGGGTAAACAAGGGGTTAGATACGCACAACATCACCGAAACGCTGATCAGCAACGGTTCAAGTTGGGATGTGTATTTACAGCAAATCACCGCCAGTGTCGCCATCACCCATGCGATAGTCGGTACATTGATGCCAGTATTAATGGCGATGATGTTGACGCGCTTTTTCGGTAAAAACAAAAGCTGGACCGAAGGGTTAGATATTTTGCCTTTTGCGATTTTCTCTGGCTTGGCTTTTACTGTGCCTTACGCGCTAACGGGCGTCTTTCTTGGCCCAGAATTTCCCTCATTAATCGGTGGCTTGATCAGCTTGGCACTGGTTGTCACGGCCGCGAAAAAAGGCTTTTTAGTACCCAAATCACAATGGGATTTTCCAGAAGAGAAATCGTGGCCCGCAGAGTGGTTAGGCTCATTAAAAATTGATATTGAAGAGATCAAAGCTAAACCGATGGGCCTTGCATTGGCTTGGACTCCCTATGTTCTACTCGCGGTTATCCTTGTGGCAAGCCGTGTAAGCAGCGAATTTAAGTCACTGCTGGCTGGAGTGAGCCTATCCTTTAACAACATTCTGGCTGAAACAGGCATCAGCACGGCCATTCAACCGCTTTATCTTCCCGGTGGCATCTTGGTTTTTGTCGCGTTACTGGCAGTAATATTGCAGTCACGCAGTGCCACACCGCTCATCAAAGCATTCGGTGAATCAAGCAAAACGCTGATCGGCGCGGGCTTTGTGTTGGTATTCACTATCCCTATGGTGCGTATTTTTATTAACTCTGGCGTCAATGGCGCAGAGCTTGCGAGCATGCCTGTCACTACCGCCAATTTTGCCGCGGGTTTAGTCGGTGATGCCTTCCCTGCATTAAGTGCCACCGTTGGCGCACTTGGGGCGTTCATCGCCGGCTCAAATACAGTGTCGAACATGATGTTCAGCCAGTTCCAGTTTGAAGTGGCGCAAACGCTCTCTATTTCCAGTGTGATGATCATTGCGCTACAAGCTGTTGGCGCAGCGGCGGGCAATATGATTGCGATTCACAACGTCGTCGCGGCATCAGCAACGGTCGGTTTGTTGGGCCGTGAAGGAGCCACGCTGCGCAAAACCATTATCCCGACTTTCTACTACCTTGTGATGACTGGCCTTATCGGTTTAGTGGTGATTTACGGCTTTAATATGACCGATGTACTAATGACCCAGCAACCCTAAGTTTGGTGATGTGACTTGGTATCAACTTGGTTTTTATAACCATTAATCTTGTGTAATAAATGCAGAGCTCGCTAGGCGGCGGCTCTGTACAAATTAGGATTCAATCTATGATTATTTCAGCCTCCACCGACTATCGCGCTGCCGCGAAAGCGAAATTGCCTCCTTTTCTGTTTCATTATATTGATGGTGGCTCATACGGTGAGCACACGCTCACACGCAATACCGCGGATTTAGCTGACATCGCACTGCGCCAACGCGTGCTTAATGACATGTCAGAGCTCAGTTTAGAAACACAACTGTTTGGCGAACAGCTTGCAATGCCGATTGCCCTTGCACCTGTTGGTTTAACTGGTATGTACGCGCGGCGCGGCGAAGTGCAAGCGGCGCGCGCGGCTGAAAATAAAGGCATTCCTTTTACACTGTCTACCGTATCGGTTTGCCCGATCGAAGAAGTATCAGCGGCGCTGGCTCGGCCGATTTGGTTTCAACTCTACGTGCTTAAAGATCGCGGTTTTATGAAAAACGTGTTGGAGCGCGCCAAAGCCGCGGGGGTAAAAAACCTCCTGTTTACCGTGGATATGCCCGTTCCTGGCGCGCGTTACCGCGATATGCATTCTGGCATGAGCGGCCCTAATGCGGCGATGCGCCGAGTGTTTCAAGCGATGAAACACCCAAGCTGGGCGTGGGATGTCGGCTTGCTCGGCAAGCCACACGATTTAGGCAATATTTCTGCCTACCGTGGCACGCCGACTAAATTGGAAGACTACATTGGTTGGCTTGGTGAGAATTTTGATCCTTCCATTTCATGGAAAGATTTAGAGTGGATCCGCGACTTTTGGGACGGCCCGATGATCATTAAAGGCATTCTAGATACAGAAGATGCCAAAGACGCGGTACGCTTTGGCGCTGATGGCATTATCGTATCCAACCACGGTGGTCGCCAGCTTGATGGAGTGTTGTCAACCGCCAAAGCCTTACCTGCGATTGCTGATGCGGTGAAGGGCGACCTGAAAATTCTGGTCGATTCTGGAATTCGCACTGGGCTTGATGTAGTACGCATGCTCGCGCTGGGCGCGGACTGCACGCTGCTAGGCCGCTCGTTTGTTTATGCATTGGCGGCGCAAGGTCAAAGCGGCGTTGAGAACTTGCTCGATTTATATGAAAAAGAGATGCGCGTTGCCATGACCTTAACCGGAGCGAAAACCATTGCCGATTTGTCACGAGACTCGTTAGTCAAACTTTAATCTCATGATGACAAACCAACGGTAGCCGCACGTTAACCTATCCACACCTCAATTTAAAATGGGAAACAATGATGGCCAGCACTCTTTCAGACGCCACCTATCGTCAACTGGAAACGCAACTCGCTACACGCATCGACTCTGAGCGCATCATCACGCAGCAGGCAAAACGCCTTTCTTATGGCACTGATGCCAGTTTCTATCGCTTGGTGCCGAAAATTGTGCTGCGCTTACAAAGCCTTGATGAGGTCATTTTTGCCATTAAAAGCTGCCGCGAGCTTGGCGTTCACTGCACGTTTCGCGCTGCTGGCACCAGTTTATCTGGTCAGGCAGTTTCTGATTCGGTCTTGATCGCCTTAACCGATGACTGGCGCGGCCATCGCATTCACGATGAGGGCAAAAAAATCACCCTACAACCGGGGGTCATCGGAGCCGATGCCAACAAATACCTTGCCCCTTTTCAACGCAAGATCGGCCCAGATCCAGCCTCAATCAACACCTGCAAAATTGGTGGAATCGCCGCCAATAACGCCAGTGGTATGTGCTGCGGCACTGCGCAAAATTCTTACCGCACTGTCGATAGTATGAAGATCGTCTTCGCAGACGGTTCCGTGCTCGACACCGCAAACCCAGAAAGCATCGCTGCATTCAAAATCGCTAAACCCGAATTGCTTGAAGGTATTGCTCAACTTCATGCACAAACGGCGCAAAATCACACACTATCAAAGCTTATTCAGCACAAATATCGCCTAAAAAACACCACTGGCTATGCCCTAAATGCTCTCGTTGATTACTCTGATCCGATTGAAATCATTGAACATTTGATGATTGGGTCGGAAGGCACACTCGGTTTTATTGCCGACATCACCTACAACACCGTCATTGAGCACGCGCACAAAGCCTCAGCGCTGCTTGTCTTTGCTGATATTGAGCAGGCTAGCCAAGCGGTTACGACCCTGTCCAAAACCCCAGTTGCGGCAGTCGAAATGATGGATGGACGCGCGATGCGCTCTGTCGCTGACAAAGCTGGCATGCCCGCATTTATTGCGCAATTGGATCTAGAAGCCGCTGCGCTGCTGATTGAGTCTCACGCCAGCGATCACGCAACCCTTCACTCGCAATGCAGCGCCGTGATGGCAGCACTAAGCGACTATCAGATCATCGAATCCGTACCATTCACCTCTGATGCCAAGACGGTGGCAACCTTATGGGGCATTCGCAAAGGGATGTTCCCTGCCGTGGGCGCGGTGCGCGAAGTGGGGACAACCGTCATCATTGAAGATGTGGCGTTTCCGGTAGAAAGCCTTGCCAATGGTGTGCGCGACTTGCAGGCTCTGTTTGATCACTACCACTATCACGAAGCCATCATCTTCGGCCACGCTCTGGAAGGCAACTTGCATTTTGTCTTTACACAAGGCTTTGATAGCCAAAGCGAGATCGACCGCTACGGCGCATTTATGGATGATGTGGCCGAGCTAGTGGCCGTGAAATATCAAGGCTCACTCAAAGCCGAGCACGGCACGGGCCGTAACATGGCACCGTATGTGGAATTGGAATGGGGCAAAGACGGTTACGCCTTAATGCAACAAATCAAAACCCTGTTTGACCCACAAGGCTTGCTCAACCCCGGCGTTATAATCAACGATGATCCGCGTTCCCACTTAGCTAACCTCAAACCGATGCCAGCGGCTGATGCCTTGGTCGATCGCTGCATCGAATGCGGGTTTTGCGAACCTGTTTGTCCGTCTCGCACACTATCACTCTCGCCCCGTCAACGAATAGTCTTGTACCGCGAGCTGCAACGTCGACGCGCTCAAGGTGAAACGGTAGAAGCTTCTGAGCTTGAAAAAGTCTTTGAGTACCAAGGATTAGACACCTGCGCCGCAACTGGCTTATGCGCTGAGCGCTGCCCTGTTGGCATCAACACTGGCGATTTAGTGAAAAAGCTGCGCACCGCGAAATACCAAAAATTCATCCCCATTGCTGCATGGACGGCGGATCACTTTGCCGCCACCACAGCTGTGGCTAAAATCGGCCTCAGTGCCAACCAATTGGCCAGCAAATGGCTGGGCGAGAAGTTAGTCGGCGGCGCAACCAACGGCTTGCGTAAACTCAGCAAAGGCAAAACGCCTATTTGGTATCCACAACTGCCGCAAGCCAATCATCAGAACTTAGCCATTGCAGTAGAAAACCTGCCGCGCCGTGAGAAAAAAGTCGTCTATCTGCCCTCTTGTGCAAGCCGAAATATGGGCCAACAAAACAGCGCGGGCGATCAGCGACCATTAACCGAAGTGACCTTATCGCTGCTTAACAAAGCAGGATATGAGGTGATCCTACCTAACAAGCTCAACAGCCAATGTTGTGGTATGCCCTATGACAGCAAGGGAATGAATGAGATTGCGCAGTCAAAAGCGCAGCAGTTAGAAGCCGCGTTATGGCAAGCTAGCCAACAAGGGCGATATCCGGTATTGATGGATACCAGCCCGTGTGCAAAACGCAGTATTGAACAATTTACCAAGCCACTGGAGATCTTAGAACCCGTCGGTTTTGTCAATAGGTATCTGTTGGATTCTTTAGCGATCAAAGCCAAAGAAGAGACTGTGATGCTGCATATCACCTGCAGTGCACGCAAAATGGGGTTGGAAGCCGATATGCTCAAATTGACCCAAACCTGCGTCAGCACAGTGATTGTGCCAGAGCATATTCAATGCTGCGGCTGGGCGGGCGATAAAGGCTTTACCACACCAGAACTGAATGCGGCGGCCGTTCATCCGCTCAAAGAGCAAGTCCCTGCTCACTGCGAACGCGGATTCAGTAATAGCCGTACCTGTGAAATTGGCCTATCACACCACAGCGGCATTCCATATCAATCCATTTTGTATTTGGTTGATGAAGTGTCTAAACCGCTTTGACCATAAAGATCGATAGAGAATATCGTTTTGCAAGATATCGGTTTCCAAAAAATTGGAGTTACAGGTAGGGTCTAAGTGAAGAAAGCCCCAATCACATAGATGTACTATGTGATTGGGGTGAACGAATGTAGCCAACCCCGCTGCAGCTGACTTAGAGAACCTTCGAAAGATGAGGAAGCAAGGCATCAATATTAGTAATTAGGTCAAATTGAGCAAATTTTTGCTTTAACGATATTTCAGATTGAGCCGCTGAAGCTCTTGCCATATAACGAGTTTTGAGAAGGCTAGAGACCCGCTGCCAATTCTGTAAATAAGCATGCGACATGATCAAATATTGGAAAAGAACATCCTGCTGAGCATGACTGCCTCCCAACTGATAATAATGATGTTGAACTTCCCCTATACATTCTATCGCTCGATGATATTGCGCAGAGTGATAGGCGGAAATACCTTTCATTACCATAGCCGCAACTGAAAATTCGACCTGTTGACCAACCAGTGGTTGCTGGCTAATGTGTTCAATACTCAAATCCAGTTTGCGATTATTTTCCGTACGCGCCAAAACCATTGCATTGTGGACTTCAGTGAACATAATGGTGCTATCTTGGCTGTTCTGATTAACGCTATCAACCAAACCACTCCAACGATTTCCAACATCGACACCTAAAAACTCAAGTCTAATCAACAGTGAAGCTGCATTCTGTATATCTAAATAAAGTGAGGATTCGGAGGGATAGATCTGCTTATCAAACAGTGAAAGCGCGTCATCGACACGTCCTTGCTCAAGGTAAAACAAGGCAAGATGCCACCATAAATGACCTCGAAATGCATTATGCTGGTAGAATGTTGATGCGCTTTTCTCAAGAAAATCAATCCCCTCTTTAGGCCTTCCTTGCATCTCATAAAGATGGGCAAGCGTATGTTTAGCGATCAAGTCTGCGCTATTCAATTGCAAGGTTTGACGCGCAAAAGCTTCCGATATTTCATACTCTCCGGCTTCTTCGAGAGCGAAAGCATGACTGGCAGCAAACATCCAAAATCCGGGCACATGACTATCCCAATATGGCAAAATTTGTTTGGAAACATGTAAAGCCCGAGCTTTTTGACCAAACCAGAATAGTTGTCCTAATAATTGCCGATAAGCGATAATATCCAGTGGCCAAACACTTAGGATCTGCTGCCAAGTATTCATTGCCCCTTTCAAATCACCACCACTCCATTGTTTGAGTGCTTGGATATGTAAAGACTCCCGCTGAGTAGAACCAAAAGACAAACTTTCAATGTGTGACACCCTAGCCGCAATATTCGCTAGAGTAGAGCGCCGCCCATCACTCGCTTCAATATAGGCTTTAAAAACCCATCCCAAGGTAAACGCAGGATATTTTTCTAATAAACTATTTAAATACTGAGCGCCTTCTGGCAAAAAAGTTAACGTCTGTTCAACGACTCGCTCGAACTGATTGACGCCATCTGCGTCTATTCCTGTCATGACCAAGTTTCTTAAATCTCTTATCATTACGCACATTACCTATTAGTAGATAGTTAAACTTATCCAAATAATGCCCACAGAATGTGGGCAAACTATTCACTTTATGTTTTTAAACAGGGCTGCTACTTCTTTAACATTGCCATGTAACTTTCTTTAACTGAACGAATATAATCCGCATCTTTAAACTTTGATAGCAACATACTGCCCTCTAAAGAAACAAAATAGAGTCTTGAGAAACGAGTAGCATCAATAAGAGAGATAAATTCGTCACTCTTCACGCCTTGTTCAATAACTGATTGAATCCATTTCTCATTCAGTTCAACAAATTGATTCAATTCCCCCCCAACTTCGTTTGAAAGAGAATAAAAATCAGAGGCATACATGCCACACAAACAGAGTTTATCTTGCTCTCTGACGGCAATAAAAATATCAGCCAGGGCGCGAAGCTTCTCTTCTGCACTGGAATATTTCTGCTCTATCTCAGAAAGCGCCATTTTATAGCGCTCAAGATAACGTTGGAAAACGGTTCTCGCCAAATCTTGTTTCGTTTTGAAATGGTAATGAATACTGGCTGTTTTAATACCTAACTCATTTTGTATATCACGAAAACTAAAACCATTGAAACCACGACGCTGTATATAGCTTTCAGCAAGATCGGCGATCTTATTTGCCGTTGAACTAAGCTCTTTCATCGTTATCCACCCTTTTCATTTTTTAGCACCATACCACAGGTTAAAACTCCAATCTACCTATGAATAGGTCATCTATACCCAAACAACTTGGAGTTGCAGCTAGGCGGCCAGTGAGTGAGTCCCCATGAGTATAGGCAAACGATGTGATTGGGGTGAACGAACGCAGCCAGCACCGCTGCGGCTTCAAGTAGGAAGGGGATATTTATCACAACATGCCTTCTGCACACATTGTAAATAAACTTGGTTGAGCTTGTCTAAGCTGAACTTATCACTCCTCTACAACATTTCTTAAAAAAATAAAAATAAAATTCAATTTAATATCAATGATTTACCAAAAACACCAAAAAAACTACCTATCAGAAGGTAGATAAGTGATTGACTTACAATTCCAATGAATTTAGAGTGGCAACCACTGACCGAGAGCACTAATACGATGCTCTTTTTTTAAAACCCCAAAAACTATCTACTGATAGGTAAGGAAATTAACAATGAAAACAGGTAACCAACAAAAACGAGTTCTTTTAATCATGTCTTCTGTCGATACACTCGGCATTAGTGGTAAACAAACCGGAACTTGGTTTACTGAACTTGCCGCGCCTTATTACATCCTAACTGAAGCAGGACATGAAGTGGTCTTCGCCTCACCTGAAGGTGGTGAAGCACCTATCGATTTACTCAGTATGAAAGCACCTTATACAACCCAATACACTGAACGTTTCTTCAACGACCCTATTGCTATGTTTGCGGCTCGACACACTCGTAAACTGCGTGAAGTGGATTACAACACTTTTGATGCCGTATTCTTACCTGGTGGTTATGGACTACTCACCGACTTAGCCTCTGATCAATATACGCTTAAGTTGATCAAAGATTTCTATGAAAGCGATCGTCCCGTCGCCATGGTCTGTCATGCACCCGCTATCTTGCGCGACATTAAGCTCTCAAATGGTCAATACCTCGTTAATGGAAAGGCGTTGACTGGCTTTAAAAATGCTGAAGATGAGGAAGTCGAACTTCTTAAACATCTTCTGTTTTCTCTGGAAGATGAATTACAGCTCAGAGGTGCTATCTACAAGAGCAAAGCAAACTGGGAACCTAATGTTGTGATCGACGGAATGTTAATGACAGGTCAAAGCCCAGCATCTGCGGATCCGTTAGCAGAAGCCTTGTCTGAAGTATTGAATAAATAAGATGGATTTTAAGCCGTCCTCGTGACGGCTTTTTCACCCCTCTGTACAGCACAATCTTCAGTCAAGCGATATCAGCATTAATCAAGATTGAACCCACTCTCCCATTTATATTATGAGGTACAAAATGGATCATAAACAGATTGCTATCATAGGCGGCGGGCTCAGTGGCTTATACGCAGCAACTTTGCTAGAAGCACAAGGCATCACCGACTACGTTCTTCTTGAAGCGAGGGAAAGATTGGGTGGCCGAATTGAGGATTTCTCACTAAAAAACGGCTCTAAAGACGAGCAATTTGACCTCGGTCCGACTTGGTTCTGGCCAGAGATCCAACCACAACTCAATACGTTAGTTGAAGAGTTAGGTTTACAGAAATTCCCTCAATATGACCAAGGTAAAATCAGAATAGAACGCGCACCTAATGAAAAACCAGTAAGTATCCGAGGTTTTACTAGCTCACCACAATCTATGCGCTTAAAAGGGGGGATGGGAACATTAATGAGATCGCTTCATTCACGCCTCAATAACACCAGTATTCTGCTTGGAAACAAAGTTCATTCGATCACCAAATATGACCACAATATTGAAATTCGTTACCAAGATGTTAACCAAGCGGGCACGATACAATCACTTACCGCTGATCACGTATTTTTGGCGCTTTCTCCTCGTCTAGCGGTAGAAAGTATCAACTTCATTCCAAACTTACCAACCGACGTATTTGAGCAATGGCAAAAAACGGCAACTTGGATGGCTCCGCACGCCAAATACATCGCAGTATATGACCATCCTTTTTGGCGTAAAGAAGGGCTCTCAAGCGATGCACGAAGTGCTTATGGGCCTATGGTTGAAATTCATGACGCAACAACGTCAGAAGGTCGAGCCGCACTCTTTGGTTTTATCGGTATACCGCCTAATGCTCGGCAAGCAGTAGGCGATGAACAAATGAAAGTGCTCTGTAGAGCACAAATGAAACGTTTATTTGGAGACCAAGCCGCCAAGCCTTATGCCGACATAATTAAAGATTGGGCAAAAGATCCTCTAACGAGCACTGATTTAGATCTCAATGCACTGAATGAGCATCATCATACTCCAGAAATAGGGGTGAAAAGTGGGCCATGGCACCATCATCTTACGGGAATTGCGAGTGAATGGTCGGTTCAATTTCCTGGGTATATCGCAGGAGCAATTGAAGCAGCAAATGCCGGGGTTGAACATTATGTAACCCGCATCAATCTTCAGTCATAATACGCATTGGAGGGGTTTTGTCTCTTTATCTCACATACCAATAGTTTGTAAGTATGTTTTGGGGCTTAAACCAAACTGACTGCGAAAGCGTTGATTAAATCGCTGTTCCGATTGGTAGCCGCAACACTGTGCCAATATCGCTATATTTCGTTGGCCACTTTGCATTAAGTTCAGCGCGTGATTCACACGCACTTCAGCCAAAACCTCACGGTAACCGGTGCCATGTTGCTTTAAGCGTCGAATTAAGGTCGCGCGGCTCATGGCAAAGTGCGTTGCTACCCGCTCAAGTGGATGTTCTTCTTCTGGTGACTGGGCGAGGTAGTTTCTCAGCTTCTGCTCAAAGGGTAGAGAATTACTCTCAAAGAGCCAATGCAGTACACCTTGCTCAGCCAATTGTTGGTATAACACCATCAGTAGATAGGCTTGGGTTTCTTGGCTGATTAACGAAAGATCGAACGAGGCGAGCGCATTGAGCGAACTTTTCAGTGAGGGGCTGGTTGAAATCACAGGCCACATAACTGGGCGATCATAACTTGCGCTTAACGCAAGCATCGCCTCGGTCGGGCGGTAGGTGAAACTGAACAGCCTTGAAGAGAAGTAACCGTGTTCTGGTAAATTTTCGAAACTGAGCGAAGCTGAGGCCTCACACAATAATAACGAAGCGCTCGATAGATTAATCGCCTCTTCCTTATGAAACAGTTTTTTACTGCCAGATTGGATCTGAATCAAGCTTGGAGAGTGAATCCTCACATTTCTCAGCCTTTGTTGCTGAGCGGCTCGAAAGGTGGTGACTTGGTATTGGTGATTCATCACTCCCCCATGAATTAGCGTGTATAGGTTGCGGTCAGCGTCGCTTTTTCTAACGCCAAACTATTGAGGGTAAAACCAACCACCGCAGGTGACACATCGGCTGTTAAATTGAGTTTTTCCGTCGGGAGAGCCCATACCGTAAACTGGTAACGGTGCATTCCGTGCCCTTCTGGCGGACAAGCACCACCAAAACCAACACTGCCATAATCGATACGTGTTTCTATTGCACCGAGTTTTTTGACTTCAACCCCACGTGATAGCTCACTCACTGTCGCTGGAATATCCAGCGCAATCCAATGCCAAAAGCCACTTCCTGTCGGAGCATCTGGATCAAAAGCCGTAATAACAAAACTTTTGGTTCCTTGTGGTACATCGGTCCAAATTAAGTGTGGCGAAAGATTCTCTCCAGAACAACCCCAGCCTGAAAACTCAAAGGTTTTTGCCATCGGGTGGCCTTCTTGGATATCACGGCTGCTGAGTTGCAAAGCATTGGCCATCCCTACAAATAATAAGCTGGTGGTTAACGTCGTGGTGACGATGACCGAGCTAAAAATCGTCGAGTTCATTGTTTTCTCCTATGAATAAGTTCATGAACAAGTCTAGCAGCATCACCCATGCAAAATCTGACAAAAAGTATCATTTTGACGCTTTAAAAATTAAAAAGTGATACTTTTTGTTCATCCCATTCTTCTGCTATCATCGAGATACTACTGGGGGGAGGACTACTATTAATAATATGACGCACAATTAAGTTTACACACATATCGAGACTATTTTTGAGCCAATACTCTCATAGACTCATAGGCTTTATGAGGCATTTATTGCCACATAGAGGAGATAAAAGTCAGCAAAATCTGGCCTCAGGTTGCACCATTTTTTGATAACCACTTGCAAGTCGCCCGTGGTTGGTCATAGCTTAAAACTCTTGGTTCATTTTTAGCAGGCTGTTGAGTAATACTGCTTCTTCGTTTGCATCCAAGTATCTCGTCAGATCTTTCACTAACTCCACATGCAACTGATTATGCTGGCGATGAATTTTCTGACCTTCCGCGGTTAAAGTCACGACAATCGATCTTCTGTCATCTGGGTGCGCGCCGCGTTCAATCAACTTGGCATTCACTAACTTCTCTATTTGAACGGTGAGCGTACCGGTTGTGATACCGAGTTTTTGCGCTAACTCTTTCATTCTCAGCGCGCCATGAATACCTAACACCTCGATGGTGTGGATCTGCGCCAGAGAATAGCCAGTTTCTCGCACCACAGATTGCTCCCATGAGGACATCTTGTCGTAAAATTCGGTTAATTGTTGATTCAGTTTTTCGATATTACTCATCATGCCATCGGGTGAACTTCAAGGGTAAGGTGGTGGATTTTATCAAACTTCGCCAGTATTTGTTTATATTCTGCCACGGTTTTATCAACATGAGATTCTAAGATAATCGCAGCTGAGTAGTGATGAGCACTGATTTTCCAAATATGGAGATCTTTAATCACCGCAAATGCGGCTAGCTCTTCTTCAATTAAACGTCGATAGGGTTGCTCGATGCTTTCATCTAATAAAATGGGGCTAGTCTGCTTGATAAGACCTATTGTCCACTTAGCAATCACGGCAGCGCCGACGATGCCTACAACAGAATCTAACCAGTTCCAGCCATAATATTTTCCAAACAAGAGCGCCACAATCGCCAAAAGAGAAGTCAAGGCATCGGCAAGAACATGCAAATAGGCCGCTCGTAAATTGTGATCGTGATGGTCATGGTCATGGTCATGGTCATGGTCATGGTCATGGTCATGGTCACCATGATGATGATGGTGATGGTTATCATGCAACAATAGCATGCTCACTACATTCACCAGCAAGCCAATGATGGCGACAATAATCGCTTCATTAAATTGAATCGCTTCGGGATTGAATAAACGATGAACCGATTCCACCACCATCAGCAACGCCACAATACCTAATGCAATCGCACTGGTGTAGCCTCCCAACACACTCACTTTACCTGTACCAAATGAGAACTTTTCACTGTGTGCATGCTTTCTAGCATAACGGTAAGCAAACAGCGTAATGCAGAAAGCGGCCGCATGAGTTCCCATATGCCAACCATCGGCAAGCAGAGCCATCGAACCGAAAACAGTACCAGCAATGATCTCCGCTACCATGGTGACAAGCGTGAGCAAAAGAACGTAAAACGTGCGTTTCTCATTTTGGTCTGCGCTAGCGATAAAGTTATGACGATGCTCGGTAGTAAACTGCAAAATTCCACCCACTTAGTTTGATAATCAAAATATTTGATTTGAATTTAATTTGATCATCAAACATTGTCAACAAACTCTGTCTATTGGTACCGAAACGATTGGGAAATAAGCTAAGTGGAAAGTAGAGGTAGGAAGAGGGAACAAAAGCCCTCCTCCGTTGAGAAGGAGAGCCGGAAGGAATTACCACATCAAATCATCAGGGACTACGAAATCCGCGTACGGATCATCTTCAGCAGGTAGAGATTCATCGGCGGTTTTATTTTCGATAATACTCTCTTCATCACGCATGAAGATTTTATCCGCTACCACACCCGGGATGACAGCATAGCCCTCTTCATAACGCGCGATAGCGAGAATGCCTTTGCTCAGTTGGTCGCGAACCAGTGAATCGACATAAAGTGACTTCACCAACTTACCATCAACAAAGTTGTATTTGATTTCACCGTGTTTTAGATCCAGCTTATTCATCTCAATCAGTTGTTTTACTTGAGCGCGAATTTCTTTGCTCAACAACTGCTCTTTTTGCTGTTTATTCAGTGCCTTGTCGCGCTCTTGTTGCTCGACTTTATTCGCTTCTACTGCCGCTTTCACTTCACGTGCTTGCACGCGCGATTTTTTAGAGCTCTTTTTCGCTTTGCTGAGTTTTTTGGCGTTCACTAAACCCGCTTTTAGCATTTGCTCTTGTAGAGATAAGGTTGCCATGATCAATCCAAGTCAGTTATTTGCTGGTGAGTTTAACGGTTCATGGCGAGTGAATAAAGAGCGCTTGGTTATCTTATTCATCCTAACGAGCAAAAAATGCTTTTCTAAACTCATAACGCTGCTTTACAGCGTAGCACTGTGATCAAGGTAGCACTGTGATCAAGTAAGATGATAAAAAACAGAAACACGATTGAAAAATTGATCGATATTTTTCCTTTTACTGCAAATTTTAGCGTTATACTGCCCGCCCCAAATTGTGAGAGGATTTTTTGTGGAACGTGAAATGTCAGTGATCATTGGTTTGTGTAACCCTAAAAGCCCAACCAACGTAGGTGGTGTGATGCGCGCTGCGGGCTGCTACCAAGCGTGCGCGGTTCGCTACAGTGGTGAGCGTTATGATCGCGCAGTGAAATTTCAAACCGACACAAAAAACATTCAAAGTAAAATCCCGCTCACCGCGATGGTAGAGATCACGCAGGACTTGCCAAGTGAGATGAAAATCGTCTGTGTTGAACTGGCAGAAGGGGCTACACCACTGCCCGAGTTTATTCACCCGGAAAAAGCGCTGTATGTGTTTGGCCCTGAAGATGGTTCTATTCCACAAGAGATAGTTAACCAAGCCAGCGAGGTTGTATACATCCCAACGATTGGTTGTATGAATTTGGCCGCGAGCGTCAATGTGCTGCTGTATGATCGATTGGCAAAATCCAAGCTCGATATTGACCACAGCCAACGTATTCTCGATAGCCGAGATGTGAAAAATCGTTTGAAGTTTAAACGTGCTGATCAACCAGCCACTTAAGGCGGCAATCGAAGCCAATGAAACAAGCGAACGTTCTTCACTCAATAGAGCCTAACGCTCACTTATTTCATTGGCAGTCATAACGGTTAAGTCTCGCTATTTATCGTGTCATACGTGTCTGTCACGGTTGCGCCAATATTTTGAAGCGGTAACGCACCGATAATATTAAGACGAGTTCGACTGCCTGTTGTCTCAATCACTTTGTCTTGGCCTTTTCGTATCCAGCCATAACTGAGTTTTGTTGACTGCGTAGGATGAACGGCGTCCATGAACAACACTGGGTCTTCGCTGTTTCTTAGCGTCTCGTTGTAGTGTTCGACAAAGGCTTGCTGCATCTCTGGATTAAACTTATGCGGTACACCTTTCGGCTTCTTATATGAGAAGTCGTGATGATGTAGCCACTTGTTCATTCCAGCAACGGTATAACGAATACCAAACTCAGCTTGTACATAAGCGACAATTTGGTGGGTGTGAAAGTACGTGTTCTCAGCCAGATGTTCGATAAGTA
>AEZC01000203.1 GCA_000257205.1 Vibrio ordalii ATCC 33509
CGATGAAATGTACACCAAGGCGAGGTTATATAGCTATGAAGCCGATCCGTATACAGTCAATGAACTTTGGAAGCCATATTTAATTCATGGCCGACTCAACCTGCTGCCCGGTTATGGTTATGAGGTCCCTTCTTGGTTGATCGAAAAGGATAAAAAAGAGCTAGGGAGCATCACAAACACGGTGCAAAACGAATGGCATAAGAATCACCAAGTGCTATCGCAAAAACTGGGCGCATTTTTAGGGGCAATGATTGATTCTAAAGCCAAGCTCATGGGGAAGAAGGAATTCACCTTCGCCAAACAACGCGGAGAAGCTCGGTTACACTACACTCTCAAGCTGTACCATAACCAGCAGACCGTCACTGGTAACGGTATTGGGACAACTATAACTAATGAAGACGTGCATCAGTATGTTTTGACTAGTACAAGTTTGGGCTATACCACATTTTTACCCAATTCGATTGTGGATTTCTTTAATACCGACCTGATCAGATTTAGACACGAAAATCTGGATTATCATGACATCAAAGACGATACGCCTATTTTTGGTGAAATGAATGCTGATATGGCTGCTAAGTGTGTTTGGGAGGATATGGATTCGATGTTTTGGGCCTATAACTACTGTAAGTCAGGTTATACCCAAACGGGGCTTTCCTCGGGTACTGATAAGGAGTTACTGGCGAGCTTACTCACTCAGCATTTAATTGATAATCGAGATCAGCTGAAAACCACTACTACTGCTTGGGATTATGCGAAGGGAGTGATGCAGGCGATTGTCCCGGTTTGGGCTACCGTGGAAGATTTCCAGAATGGCAATCATGGCATGGCAACGTTAGGGTTGTTCTCTGATGTTGGTTTCTTCCTACCGATTGGTAAAGCGGCACTTTCATCGGCCAAAATGACGGGTAAAGTGATTGCGAAATCTTTACCAAGAAAGTACAAGGTCAGCTCTAAGCTGAATATTCTTGAGATCGGTAGCAATAAACGCGTGGTGGGTGAAGCATTTGATATTGATTTGAAAGCGGCAAGAAAGCAGGCCAAAGAGGCGTGGATAAGTTTACCTAAAACCGTCTTTGATCAAATGAATGTGCTGCCTGTCACCGATATTGTTAAAGGTGCCAAATCCGCTTCATTAAAAATCAAACAGCGGGTTCAGAAGGTCAAACGAAGAAATACCGATCCTTATGCACCGAAAGTCTATCAGTCTCGCGATTTTCGTATCTCATCCAAAGATCGCCCAGATTTTGATCCGGATAAAGTAGTCGGTATCCCAAGTGCAGACCGCAAAGTGATGGCGAGCATTGCCGATGAAGAGAATGTGGTGATCGGTGTTAGGGCGGTGGATCCGAACAACCGCAGTTTGTTGGAATCGGGGCTGTACAGCAGTAAGAGCTTATTGATTAAATCCAAAAGTTCGGATTGGGGACCCCACGCGGGCTTTATTCCTGTGGATCAAAAATACGCGAAAGCTTCCGCTCGTGCGCAGGTGGAGCGTTTTAACCACTACTCTGACAATGCGATCAATAGTGGTGCTGCTACGCCCGTACATTTGACCATTGATGACAAGCGCTTAAAAGAGTTACAAAGTGGTGATAACCCATTAATCCCTGAGCTTGAATATAGCTCTAAGACTGGTATGTATTACGGGGTTTCCAATGATGTCGAGCTTCACTACCAAAAAGATGAGCAGGGATTGTGGATGGTGTTTGTGGTTGAGAATGGCAATACTACCGTTCCAACACCTTTGATGGTGATGGGCAATCCTACCAGCCGAAAACCGATGACGGCCGACTATGACTTGTTTAGTGTGATGACGCATATTTCAGATTACGGTGCACCGGATATGTTCAAAATGCCGGAGCCGTGGGCGGATTGGAAAAAGTCCATCAAGGATCCTGAAAAGCTAGATCCAAAGATTAAGGAGTTGTATGAAAATGAAGATTTGTACAACAAAGTACACAATATGCAGCTTGGGATTATTTCAGATCGGGTTATCGGCTTAAAAGATAAAATCAATGATCGCTTAGGCAGAAGCAATGGCATGGAGTTAGTGCACCACGGTGCGGATGATGCCAACCCTGGCGCGGTGATTAACGATAACTTCCCTGCCACCTATTTTGTGCCCAAACAGTATTTGAACAATGATGCTTTCGGGCCTGGTCAGGGTGGGTTGCGTGATTTCTTCCAAGTTGATGAGAATGGCGCCATTATTTTGCAAAATGTCGATGACTTTGCGAATTTCCATCAGTTGATGACCAATGTGCACTTTACTGGTGCGCTCAACACCAAATGGTCAGAAAACTATGCCCAATTAGCACGGAAAAATAGGCTTTCCCACGCTTATTTGAATGCTCGCGAACAAGTGGATCAGCTGTTATTTGGCAATATTGATGCAGCAAAAATTGAGTTTTATCGTCCGAAACCGTTTGATGAAACCTTGCCGAAAGGAAAAATTCCCGCGCAAAAAATTGAAATGTATCGGGTCAGAGATCAAATAGTTAATATTGGTGCAGCCCTTAACGGGAAACATAAAGCCACCATTAAAACTTATTTTGGTGGACAATGGTTAAGTCGTTTCATCCGTGTTGTGCGAGTAGGCCATTACTACTATCAAGTGACCAGGCAGGATGGGGAGGATTACTTAAGAACGCCAGCAAGCGATCAATTGTTGCGTATTGAGCTGGATGCTGATGGAGAATGGATTGCCCCAGATCTGCCCATCGATTAAAACTAACTTCTGATTTAACGAAGCGCCCATGATTGGGCGCTCATCAACCAATATGACCAAGAGCAACGATTCAACTACTGCCTGAAAGAGATTGTGGCTAACCAGCAAGTGTCGATTTTAAAAGATGAGCACGGCTGCGTAATGCTCAATACGGAAGAGGAAGAGTGTGTTCCGGTATGGCCGCATCGTGAGTTTCCACAAGCGTGGGCAACCACTCAGCGGTGAAGAACGTGCTTCTTGCACCGCATTTTCTAATATACCTTGTGATTGGTACTGCTTGAGTTTGGCTTGGTGCAGCTTTCGAAATTGATTTCACTTAAAGGTTGGAGCCTTGGTAAAGTGGCTCTCAATCATACGTTGGGTGATTGGATGCTGAGGATCCGCCAACACTTCATGAGTTTCACCAGCTTCTACGACGTCTCCTTCATGCATAACGATGATTTTGTCTGTGATGTGTTTGATCACCCCAATATGCTGCGATACATACACAAACGAGACACCCATCTCTTCTTGCAGTTCTAGAAACAAGTTAATCATCTGTGATCGCATTGCCATGTCTAACCCGTTTAATGCTTCATCAGCCACAATGATCGACGGTTGTAGAATCAGTGCTCGTGCCAAGCAAATCCGCTGTTTTTGCCCGGTGGCGAGCATTTGCGGGTAGAAGTAGGCGTGCTCTGGCAATAACCCAACGCGCAATAGCGTATCTTTCACGCGCTTCATGCGAGCTTCAGGTGGCATATTAGTGTTTCTTTTGAGCGGCCCTTCTAGAATACGACCAATTTGAATTCTTGGGTTGAGCGATGTGTTCGGATCTTGAAAAATCATTCGAATCAGCTTACAGCGCGTGGAGTAATCCTTGTGTTCCAATAACTCTCCATTAACGCGTATCTCGCCAGCAGAGGGTTCAACCATCCCTGCAAGCATTCGTGCCAATGTCGATTTACCAGAACCATTTTGGCCAATAAAACCAATGGTTTGCCCTGCTTCTAACGTAAAGCTAACCGGTTTTACTGCATGCTGAATTTTCTTGCGAAACAGACCTGAACGGGTAATGAAATCTTTAGTTAACCCGTTCACTTCTAATAATGATGCACTCATGACTGTTGCTCCATATTGAGTGGGAAATGACAGGCAAACTTATGATTTTTAATACGTTGTGGATACGGTATTTCAACGCATTGGCGCTGAGCATAGGGGCAGCGAGGCCCTAACCGGCAACCAATCGGTAAATGTTGCAAGGGTGGAATGGAACCCGGTAAGGATTGCAATTTTTCTTTATGCGGGATCCAATCACTAAAATCAGGCATCGCTTTCAGTAGTGCAGCCGTATAAGGGTGTTTGGGTTCACTCAATATTTTCTGGGTATCGGCTGACTCAACAGACTGACCGCAGTACATCACTGTAATACGGTTAGCCCACTGGGTAATGGTGGTTAAGTCGTGGCCAATCAATAGAATCGTGGTGTTATTGACCTGATTCATCCGGCTGAGCAAGCGCAATATCTGCGATTGGGTAATGGGGTCCAAATCGTTCGTTGGTTCATCAGCAATCAAAATTTTTGGTTTGGTTGCGATAGCCATCGCAATCATTACCTTTTGGCATTCACCATCAGTTAGCTCATAGGGGTAGCTACTCATGATGCGCGCGTGCTCTTTGATTCCTACTTTATGTAAAAGGGCAATGGCTTGTTTTTTACGCCATGTAAAACGCTGCCACCATTTGCCTTCAAATGTGCGCGATGGAATAGATTCAATCAGCTGTTTTCCCACTTCATCTGAAGGGTCTAAGCAGGTTGACGGTTCTTGAAAAATCATCGCGATGTCGCGGGCAATCACTCGCCGGCGTTCGCGCGGCGTCAGCTGAAGTAGATCAATGTTACCTAAGCGCATGCGGTCGGCGGTGATGGTCCAATTATCTTTGCATATTCCTACGATGGCTTTAGCCACCAAGCTTTTTCCTGATCCAGATTCTCCCACCAATCCGCGAATTTCGCCTTCGTTCATGGTTAAGCTCATGCGATCGACTGCTTTGACCATGCCTTGTGGCGTATCAATTTCGATGGTGAGATGGCGAATATCTAATAATGGCATTATTCCACCCCTGCATTCAGAGCTTGTCGTACACCTTCACCGACTAAGCTGATGATGATCACCGTAAACATAATCGCTAAACCGGGGAGAGTGACTGTCCACGGTGCGAGGTAAATCAGCTCAACTGAATCACCTAAGATGGTGCCCCATTCGGTGCTTGGTGTTTGAGCACCCAAACCAAGAAAGCCCAAAGCGGTGATGTCTAAGATAGCAATGGATAACGCGAGTGTTATTTCGTTGGCGATGACAGCAAGTACATTGGGTAAAATGGAGTTCCACAACAGATAAAAGTCATTGGCACCATCTAAACGTGCGGCGAGGATATAGTCTTTTTCTACTTCGTTGTGTACGGCAATATACACCGAACGAACAAAGCGAGGGATAAGTGCCAAACCAATCGCAAGCAAAATATTGAACTCGCCAAAACCGAGCAGTGCCACAAAAATAATGGCAAGCAGCAATGATGGAATCGACATGACGGTGTCGAGTAAGTGGTTCAATGTACTGGACAATAATCCTTTGGTCATGCCTGCCATGATACCGATAAAACAGCCGATCACAGCTGCGATAGCGGTGATTAAAATAGCGGCAGCGAAGGTGTATTGGGTACCATCAATCAACCGTGACAAGATGTCTCGGCCTAAATCGTCGGTACCTAAGAAAAATTCGACAGTACCTGCAGGATCCCAAGAAGGCGGTATTAACAGGTTGCTCGTTTGCAACTGTGGATCATGAGGGGCTATCCAAGGAGAGGTGAGGGTAATCAACACAATGAGTCCTAAGCACCACAAGCCAAACATTGCCAAACTGTTATTGCGATAGCTGCGCCAAAACCGCTCAAACTGAGTCGGAATATGCTCTTCCTGATAAATATTATTTGTTAGCATACCATTCCTTTCTTACCAGCGGGTTAACCATAGCGCCAATCAAATCAGACAGAATGTTTGCTGTGAGAACGAGCGTACCAACTACGATCACGCCAGCTTGAATGGAGACATAATCTTGGTTAGATAAGGCATCGAGCAGCCAACGGCCAATTCCTGGCCAGTTGAAGATGGACTCAGTAATAATGGCGAGCGTTAACATACTTGATAGCTGAACCCCGAATTTAGGAATAATCGGTGGAATTGCATTTCTCAGCACATGAGCAGTCACAATTTCGTAGTGACTTAAGCCCTTAATTCGAGCGGCGCGTATATAGTTTTGAGCCATCACATCGGCTACCGAAGAGCGCATCAGGCTTACCACTTGTGTCGTCGGTGCTAGAGCCAGCACCAAACAGGGCAAAATCATATGTTCAATAACACTTTGCAAAGCATGGGCACGGTAGGTGCCTTCAGCGAAAAAAGCATCGATCAACGCAAAACCAGTTACGTGTTCTACTTGATAGAGTAGATCATAACGTCCTGACACGGGAAGCCATTCATAGTGAAGAGAAAAGACCATGATCATCAGTAGAGCCACCCAAAATAGCGGGGCTGAATAGCCGGACATTGACGTGAAGGAGATGACAGTATCAATCCATTTACCTTGCTTCATTCCTGCGAGCGTACCAATAGGGAGACCAATTAACAAAGAGAGAGTAAATGCGATGAGGCACAGTTCCAACGTTGCTGGGAAGACGATGAGTAACTCGTCCACAATCGGGACACCACTGTGATTGACGCCAAAATTGAGTTGCAGTAGTTGCCCTAAATAGGTTGACCAACCCGACCAGAAACCATGGTCCATTAGAGGCGAGTGGGGATCTAAGCGCAGCAGAGCAAACCCGACCATAGTCAAAATAAGCAGCGTGATAATAAATAAGTTGAGCCTGCGTACCGTATATAAAAACACTATTCGATCCTCTCAACCGTATTGAATGGCTGTACATTAAACGGACTGAGTTTAAATCCTGTTAGCGTTTTATTGTACGCTTTAAATTGCATGCCGTGTGCCAGTGGGATAACCGGAAACTCTTCGTTTAAAATATTTTGCGCCTGTTTGTATAAGTTAAGGCGATAGCGCGGCTTGTCTACTTCCAAGGCCAAATCGAGTAGAAAATCGAAATCACTATTACACCACATCGAGGCATTGAGCCCCGAACGCTCGGAATTACAAGAGAGCAGTGGACGCAAAAAGTTATCTGGGTCTGCGGTATCTCCATTCCAACCGGTTAAAATCAGATCAGCGTTAGCGTGCTGGATCAAATTTGAGCGATCGAGACGGTCTTGGGTGATGATATGCAATGTAATACCAATGTCAGCCAAGTTCGCATTAATTAGCTCAGCAGTTTTACGTGGACTTGGATTATAGGCATGAGGCTCTGAAGGGACTGACATCGTCAATTCCAAATTGGCGTAATAGCCGGCCTCTTTAAGTAATGCGATCGCGTAATTACGATCATAGCGAATGTGAACGTTGTCTTTTTGGTAAGCCCAAGATGACGGCGGCAGTAGGTTATAAGCAATACTCCCTGTACCGTAATAGACCGAGTCCAAAATATTTTGGCGGTTGATCGCGAAATTAAGCGCTTTACGCACGCGAACATCACTAAGTGCAGGATGAGATGTGTTTACAGCAATAAACGAGACGTTCATTGCTGGTTTGGCATTCAGTTTGATTTCTGCTTGCTGTTTGATGATCGGGATCTGACTTGAAATCGGCGAGCTAAGTACGTCACACTCATAGCGTAGTAGTTTGGCGAGTGTACCAGTCCCTCGGTTGGAGACATCAAATACGACTTGCTCCATCTTCGCCACGCCATTCCAATAAGCACCATGACGACGAAGGCGGATAAGGTCATTGACTTTAAATTCGTCGAGATAAAAAGGTCCTGAGCCAACAGGATGACTGTCAATCATGCTTTTTTCATCCTTAATCACTAATTGATTAGCATACTCATAAGAGAGTATGACGGCGTGGCTGGTGGCGATATTGGATAAAAAAGAGTTGTCGGGACGACTGAGGGTAAATTTAACCGTGAGATCATCCAGAGCGTGAACATCGATCAGCAAGTTTTTGAAATCAATCCCCGCAAACCATGGGTAGACGCCACTATTGACGTAATGAAACGGGTTGGTTGGGTCAATGATTCGGCGAAAGCTGAAGACCACATCATCGGCATTAAGAGCGCGAGTCGGTGTAAACCAAGCGGTTGATTGAAATTGAACGCCATCGTTTAGCTTGAATGTATACTCTGTACCCTGTGGATTCACCGTCCAACTTGTGGCTAAGTTTGGTATCGGTTGTAAGGTTTCTGAGTCCAATTGTAACAGTGTGTCGTAAATCTGTGGGCTGAGAGCTTCAGACGTAATACCGCCCTCAACCAATTGTGGGTTAAAAGTGGTGGGGTTACCGTGACCACAATATACGAATCCGCTCTGGCGAATTTTACTATGGTCAATTTGTTCGCTACAGCCTATCAGTAGGCTAAAGCTGCATATTCCTAGTGCGAATCGTATCAATGTTTTCATAAAGAGAAATAACTGTGAGAAGTAGGGCAAACAAAGCCAATCATTATGCCTCAAAATCCTGATAATCTACCATTTTTTGTTGCTCTAAACCTAGGGTTAATCGCCATTACTGCCAACGAGTTGATATTTTCTCACCATACCTCTCAATTGGTGGTAGCTCAAGCCGAGTAATTCGGCGGCTTGTCTTTGATTAAACTTACTGGCATTGAGCGCGGCACTCAGTAGTTGTCTGTCCTGATCCTCCTGCCACGTTTTGTAATCCATCGGAAATTCAAAGCCAGTGGTGTCAGTATGGTGATCTGTGGAGAGATTGCCAGTAAGGTCATCTGGTTTGTGCCATTGATTAGCAAAAGGGTTAAAAACCAAGTTTTCAATGGGATGAGAGGCCGTTCCGTGTTGATAGACAGCTCGCTCCACGACATTTTTAAGTTCACGCACATTTCCCGGCCACAAGTAGTGTTGAAGCTGCTCTGCCGCTTCTGTACTAAACCCGACAAAGAGCGCTAAGTTCAGTTCACGGCACATCTTAATGGCGTAATACTCAGCAAGTGGCATGATGTCTTCTTTTCGCTCTCTTAGCGGTGGAAGCTGAATCACATCAAAGGCCAGTCGGTCGAGTAAGTCAGCTCGAAACTTTCCAATTTCAGCTAATTGTGGAAGATTAGCGTTGGTTGCACAGACGATACGGACATTCGCATTAAGCCGTTGGCTACCGCCGACACGTTCGTAATGTCCATATTCAATCACTCGAAGCAGTTTCTCTTGTACGGCAAGCGGTGCGGTGGCGAGCTCGTCCAAAAAAAGAGTTCCACCTTCTGCCCGTTCAAATCGTCCTTGGTGACGTCCTTTGGCTCCGGTAAACGAGCCTGATTCATGACCAAAGAGCTCAGAGTCCATTAACCCTTCACTCAAGGTTGAACAGTTTAACGAAACCAGTGGTTGGTCCCAACGTTTGGAAAGATAATGCAAGCGCTGAGCGATTAACTCTTTGCCCGTTCCTCGTTCGCCAATAATCAATACTGGTCTATCAATCGGTGCAAGCTTAGAGACTTTATCGAGAACGGACAAAAATGGGGGGGGCTTCACCAATTAGGTTTTGTTGCATATTCACTCTCCACACCGTGATTGAAAGAGTTGGTTAAATTTACCAACCCTTGGTAAAAATCATCATAGCATAGCTGTGTATTAAATGAACTTTTGTGTAATTTGTTGATTATCAATAAATTTATACTTGGCACGAAACTTGGTTATCTCTTGTTGTCAAACGCTTTTAACGATGTAAAGCGGTCCACTACTAACCACATTACTATTGAGAACTAGTCAGGAGATTGAACATGGGTATTTTTTCTCGTTTTGCCGATATCGTAAACTCGAACATTAGTGCACTGTTAGATAAAGCGGAAGATCCTGAAAAGATGATCCGCTTAATTATCCAAGAGATGGAAGATACTTTGGTGGAAGTTCGCACCAATTCGGCCAAAGCTATTGCGGATAAGAAAGAGCTCGCACGTAAAGTCGATTCTATGGTCTCTCATATTGAAGATTGGCAACAAAAAGCGACTTTGGCGCTCGCTAAGCAGCGTGAAGATCTCGCTCGCGCTGCCTTGATTGAAAAAAAGAAATTGCAAGAGATGATGAAAGGTTTGCACACTGAACAAACCTTGGTAGAAGAAACTATCGATAAATTGACAGGTGAAATCGGTAAGCTAGAGGCCAAAATTGCCGAAACACGGGTCAAGCAACAAGCTTTGGCACTTCGTAGCCAAACCGCGCACAACCGTCGTGATGTGCAACGTCATTTGCATACTAGCCGTACTGATGAAGCGATGGCGAAGTTTGAACAGTACTCGCGTAAAGTCGATGAACTTGAAGCTGAAGCCGATCTCTACGCTATGTCCGGTAACGCTAAGTCACTCGACCAAGAATTTGCTGAACTGCAAGCGCAAGATGAAATTGAACAAGAGCTAGCAAAACTGAAACAGCAAATGGACAAAAACCAATAACGAGGAGTGGCATACATGTCATCATTTTTTATCGCAGGTCCACTGATTGTCTTTTTGATTTTTGTTGCACCGATCTGGCTCTTTTTACATTACAGAGGTAAGCGACATAGTAGCAACTCATTGTCGCAAGAGGATTTAGAGCGGATTAAAGCGTTATCTGCAAAAGCGGAAAAACTGCAAAGCCGGGTTGAAACCATTGAACGCATTTTAGATGCTGAATCACCGACTTGGAGACAAAATCATGGCTAGCCGCGAGCTCTATAAAGATCCGGTCAACGGTAAAATAGCTGGCGTATGCGCTGGGCTTGCTAATTATCTTGGGTTAGAAGTTTGGTTGGTGCGTATATTGGTCATCTCGGCTGCACTACTCGGTGGCGGTTTTTTAGTGCTTTTAGCTTATATGGCTTTGATGCTGATGTTAGAAAAGCAGCCTACTCAGTATGTTGAAACGCTAAAAGCCCAACGCGAACATACATTGAAAAATAAGCCTTGGGAGCAAGGACAAACTGCCGAAGCCTTGCTGGTGACATTGGATCAAGATTTAACTCGAGTGGATCAGAAAATCCGTAAAATGGAGGCTTATGTCACCTCTGAAGCATTTAAAGTCAATCGTGAGTTTAATCAGCTTTAACAGAAGAAAGTATAACCGATGGATAAATTGAATAAGCCGGACAGAGCTCCGGCTTATTTATGTGAGGAAGATGAACTTAAAGAGCCTGAACTTCCAAAATACATAATTTCTTCTTACATGATTTCTTCTTAGTGAAAGCACTCTCTGTGTTAGATTTTTAATATATAAATCTAGCCGTCAATGACGGCTTCATCTATTTTAAAAGAAATCATGGCGTTGGATTATAGGGTATGAATAAATTATTAGTACTGTGCTGGTTTTCGTTACCAGTTTTGGTTGCGTGCGGTAAAGCGCCTTTGGATATTCCAGAACCAGAATCAAGACCTGCGAAACTATTCACTGTCCTTGTCGGTAATACACAAGATGAACGTCAGTTTCCGGCTACGACTGAAGCAGGGGATAAAGCGGTGCTGGCATTTCGGGTGCCGGGGCAGTTACAGTCGATTGATGTCACGGCTGGTCGGCAAGTTGCGCGAGGTGACGTGTTGGCGAGTTTGAATCCAGATGAATATGCATTATTAGAAAAGCAAGCCCAAGCTAATTTTATGCTCGCTAATGTCCAATTTGAGCGATATAAAAAATTGCGTAAAGATAAAGTGGTATCCGAGCAAGATTTTGATCAAGCCCAAGCGAACCATAACTCAGCGAGAGCAATGTGGGAGCAAGCAAAAGCAAACTTACGTTATACGCAGCTTATCGCTCCCTATGACGGTACTATTTCGATTATCCCTGCAGAAAATCATGAGTACATTGCTGCAAAACAAGGGGTAATGAACATCCAAACAAACCAGATTTTGAAAGTGGTTTTTCAACTTCCAGATCACTTACTGAGTCGCTTTGCCAATGGTGCCCGTTTTGTGGCTAGCATCCAATTTGATTCCTTTCCAGATCGAGAATTTGAGCTTCAATTTCAAGAAATAGATACAGAAGCGGATCCCAAAACAGGCTCTTACCGTGTTTCTATGATTATGGATAGACCTAGTGATATTGGTATTTTGCCCGGAATGGTTGGAACGGTGCGAGTCGCTTCTGTACAAGTCAGTGCAACCCATATACCTAGGTCCGCATTATTGGTCGAAGAGGGTAAAATATCGGTTTGGCGAGTCAATGAGCAGGGGATTGTCGAAAAATCGCAAGTAGAACTAAATGATAAAGAGCAAGTGATATCGGGTCTTAAAGATGGCGATCGCATTGTAATCTCCGGTGTTAATCGCATTTCACCCGGAATGAAAGTCCGTGAATGGATTAAAGAGCGGGGATTGTAATATGAAGCAATTAGTAACGTTATGCTTAGCCTCTGCAATTTTTTTCATCGCAGGTTGCAGTGAACCACAGAGAGCTGTTAGAGAGCCAGTTGCCCGTGTGAAAGTGATTGAGCTCAATGTACAGGAAGTGAAAGATACTCTCTACTTTCCTGCGATCGCGAATGCGGCGGAACGCTCTCAACTGAGCTTTCGTGTTAATGGCGAAATTAGTCGATTTCTCGTTAAAGAGGGGAATCGAGTGAAAAAGGGTCAAGTTCTGGCTATCTTAGAACCAACGGATTATCAGTTGGATGTCGATAATGCATCGGCACGATTTGTGGTAATCGACAGCCAGTTTAAGCGTTCTCAGCCATTAGTAGATAAAGGGCTGTTGGCGAAGTCGCAGTTCGATGAAATCGCGGCGCAGCGGAAAATCGCCAACTCAGAGCTAGAACTGGCTAAATTGCGACTGTCGTTTACTGAGTTAAAAGCGCCCATGGATGGTGTTATCTCTCGTATTAATGCCGAGCAATTTGAAAATGTTCGAGTGGGTCAGCAAATTGTCAATATCCATAGTATTGATAGTGTTGAAGTATTAATCCAATTACCCGATCGTCTTTATACCCGTCAGCCAACAACGTCAGATCTTGAGAAAGTGGATGCGTGGGTACGATTACCCAGTGGCAATCAATATTTAGCGAAAGTCAAAGAGTTTACCACCGAACCCAATCCTAATACCGGTACTTTTACGGTGACATTAATGCTGCCTATGCCTAGTAATGAGATCATCTTAGATGGTATGGCTGTCGATGTGACTTCAAAATCGGCGCAAGTGGGGGTAAACCTCAATCAAGGAGTTAATGTGCCTATCACGGCTGTGTTTAATGCTGATGGTGATGATATTGATCGTGCAAACAAATTCGTTTGGCTTGTGAGGCCTGATCTCACCGTGACCAAGCGACAAATCGTTATTGGACAAGCCTCGAAAAGCACCCTCCAAGTGTTAGATGGGTTAAATCCAATGGATAAGATCGTTACTGCAGGCCTAACAAAACTGCGTGAAGGAATGAAAGTGGAAGTCGTGAAGCAGGAGGTGGGTAATGAGTAATCAAACCCCAGAGTCGCAAAATGATCAAAAAGTGAGAGGGGTTGCAGCCTACTTCATAAAAAATAGAGTCATCAGCTGGATGTTGTCGCTGATTTTCTTGATTGGTGGCGTATCGGCGTTTTTTGGCCTCGGAAGGTTGGAAGACCCAGCCTTTACCATTAAAGATGCTATGGTTGTCACCGCTTATCCGGGGGCCACACCTCAACAAGTAGAAGAAGAGGTGACTTACCCTTTAGAGAAGGCTATTCAGCAATTGACCTATGTGAATGAGGTGAACTCGATCTCTAGTCGTGGTTTGTCACAAATTACCGTTTCCATGAAAAATAACTATGGGCCTGATGATTTACCGCAGATATGGGATGAACTACGACGTAAAGTCAATGATCTAAAAAACCAACTGCCACCGGGCGTTCATGAGCCTCAAGTTATCGATGATTTTGGTGACGTATATGGCATTTTATTGGCTATTACCGGTGATGGATACAGTTATAAAGAGCTGCTTGATTATGTTGATTACCTGCGTCGGGAGTTAGAACTGGTTGACGGTGTAAGCAAAGTATCTGTTTCGGGGCAGCAACAGCAGCAGGTATTTATTGAAATCTCGATGAAGCGTATCAGTTCACTCGGTATTTCACCTCAAACCGTTTTCAATCTATTAGCTACTCAAAATATCGTGTCAGATGCCGGAGCAATTCGTATTGGCGATGAGTATATTCGTATTCAACCGACAGGTGAATTTGAGAATGTCGATAAACTCGGTGATTTGATTTTAACCGAAGGTGGAGCACAAGGATTGATTTACTTACGTGATGTGGCACAAGTAAATCGAGGCTATATTGATGTGCCCAGTAATGTTATCAATTTCAATGGCAAGCTTGCTTTGAATATGGGCATCTCTTTTGCTCAAGGTGTCAATGTGGTGGACGTTGGACAGCGTTTTGACCGACGTTTAGCAGAATTGAAATACCAGCAGCCGATTGGTATTGATATTTCGGAAGTATACAGCCAACCCAAAGAGGTGAATAAGTCGGTCAGTGGTTTTGTCGTTAGCCTTGGCCAAGCGGTAGCGATCGTTATCATTGTACTACTGTTTTTTATGGGTTTGCGCTCTGGTTTATTGATTGGATTGATTTTACTGCTGACCGTTTTGGGAACCTTCATTTTCATGCAGTACCTGAAAATCGATCTACAAAGGATCTCGTTGGGAGCTTTAGTCATCGCGCTTGGTATGCTGGTGGATAATGCAATTGTAGTGGTCGAAGGTATTTTAATCGGAACCCAAAAAGGACGAACGAGGCTGCAAGCGGCAACCGATATTGTCACACAAACGAAATGGCCATTGTTGGGAGCGACCGTGATAGCGGTGACCGCATTTGCCCCTATTGGTTTGTCAGAAGATGCGACGGGCGAATATTGCAGAACACTATTTACGGTGTTGTTGATTTCTTTGATGCTGAGTTGGTTTACAGCAATCTCACTCACCCCATTTTTTGCTGATATTTTCTTCAAGGGACAAAAAGTAAATACGGCTGGAGAGCACCACGATCCATATAACGGAATGGTTTTTGTCTTATATAAAAGCTTCCTAGACTTTTGTATGAAGCGTGCATGGTTAACCATGGTGGTTTTAGTTTTTGGCTTGGTCATTAGTGTGTACGGTTTTACTAAAGTGAAACAAGCTTTTTTTCCATCTTCAACGACTCCTATATTCATGGTCGATGTTTGGTTACCTGAAGGAACGGATATCCGGGCCACCAATGATCAACTTCGTAAGCTAGAGCGTTGGTTGTCAGCCCAAGAAGAAGTGGAACATATCACAACGACAGCAGGCAAAGGTCTTCAGCGTTTTATGCTGACCTACACGCCAGAGAAAAGTTACGCGGCTTATGGTGAAATTATCACTCGGGTGAAAAGTGATGAAATGCTCACTCAGGTAATGGATCGTTTTAGGCTGCATCTTGATGAGCACTATCCTGAGATCAACTATAAACTGAAACAGATAGAGTTAGGTCCTGGTGGTGGTGCAAAAATAGAAGCTCGAATTGTTGGTTCGGATCCCACTATATTAAGGTCGCTTGCCTCACAAGTGATGGATATCATGTATGCAGATCCAGGAGCTTACAACATTCGTCACGACTGGCGTGAACGCACAAAAGTGTTAGAGCCGCAATTCAATGAAAGTCAAGCTAGGCGTTATGGTGTCACTAAATCCGACGTAGACGAGTTTTTAGCGATGTCATTTTCAGGAAAAGCGATCGGTGTATATCGTGATGGCAGTACGCTCATGCCTATTATCGCTCGCTTACCAGAAGATGAGCGGACGGATATACGCAATATTAAAAGTATGAAGCTTTGGAGCCCAGTGGTGGAAAGCTATATCCCACTGCAACAAGTTACTCTAGGTTATGAAATGCGTTGGGAAGATCCTCTCATTGTGCGTAAGAACCGGAAACGAATGTTAACGGTGATGGCAGACCCAGATATTTTGGGCCAAGAGACAGCTTCAACATTGCAAAAACGGCTACAGCCGAAAATTGAAGCTATCGCAATGCCAGCGGGCTATTCACTGGAATGGGGAGGCGAGTTCGAATCTTCACAGGATGCGAAGGAATCATTGTTTAAAACCATGCCTTTGGGTTATCTTTTCATGTTTTTAATTACGGTATTTCTATTCAATTCTGTGAAAGAATCGTTGATAGTATGGCTAACGGTACCTCTTGCTCTGATTGGGGTGACTACGGGTTTACTGATGCTCAATACCCCTTTTGGTTTTATGGCATTACTTGGTTTTTTAAGTTTATCAGGAATGTTGTTGAAAAATGGCATTGTACTGCTTGATCAAATAGAAATTGAAATACACTCGGGTAAAGATCCTTACTTGGCGATCGTTGATGCTTCTTTGAGCCGTGTACGCCCAGTATGCATGGCTGCAATTACGACGATTTTGGGGATGATACCCTTATTACCGGATATTTTCTTTAAACCTATGGCCGTCACTATCATGTTCGGTTTGGGCTTTGCGACCATACTGACATTGATTGTTGTACCAGTGTTGTATCGTTTATTCCATAAAATTAACGTACCGCAATAAAGGCAAAGCGATACCTCAACATTGATTGGGTATTGATTAAGGAAGGCATATGCATCAGATGGACAGGGTATGCGCATGGGCGATGAATCACCCTTTAGAGCGCGATTATCACGATAATGAGTGGGGCGTTCCCGTTTACGATGATGTCAAGTTGTTCGAATTTTTGACGTTAGAAGGTGCGCAAGCTGGGCTGAGCTGGATTACGATTTTGAAAAAGCGAGAAGGCTACCGCTTAGCCTTTGACGGTTATGATCTTGAAAAACTGGCTCAGTACGATGAAACGCGGGCACCTTACATTATCGAGCATTTCGATGTGGTGAAGCACAAAGGCAAAATTGCCTCTGTTTATTCCAATGCACGAGCGGCTTTATTGTTGCAGCAAGAGTATGGTTCCTTATCCAAAGCATTGTGGCAGTTTGTGGATGGTCAACCAGTGCTCAATCATTGGCAGCAGATGATTGATATCCCTACATCGACGCCCACGTCTAAGGCGATGAGCCAATTTCTAAAGAAAAAAGGCTTCAAGTTTATTGGCGAAACGATTTGTTATGCTTTTATGCAGGCGGTGGGTATGGTGAACGATCATTTGGCTGATTGCCCCAAGCGTTAATTTTTCAGGGTAACCTAATATGCAAAAGGCCGCTGAAGATTCAGCGGCCTTTGGGTCTTCCGCTTATATTATGTACGCAGAGCAAGCTGTGCACTGTAGCGTTCTAATCCCGCTTTTAGATCAGCGATCAGATCGTCTACATCTTCAAGACCAATATGTACTCGAATCAGTGTACCGGCAAAGTGCGGGTGTGCGACGGTTCTTAAACTATCAAAGCTTCTGGGTTCATTAGCTAAAATCAGGCTTTCAAACCCACCCCATGAAAAGCCCATACTAAAATGTTGCATGCCATCGAGCAAAGCCGTCGTAGCTTTTGCATCACTGCTCTTTAATACAAATGAAAACAGCCCGTTACCACCAGTGAAATCACGCTGATAAAACTCATGTCCAGGACAAGTCTCTAACGCAGGATGGCGAACGTGATCCACTTCAGGTTGTTCTGCTAACCAGTGCGCAATGGCTAAGCTATTTTGAGCATGTTGACGTAAGCGAACATCTAACGTTCTTAGCCCTCGTAGTCCTAAATAAGCGTCATCAGGTGAGACACATTGTCCCATCAAATAGCTTTGCTCTCGCAATTGATCCCAGCATTTTTCATTGGCGATCGCTGTTCCTAACATCACGTCTGAGTGGCCAACAATGTATTTCGTCGCCGCTTGGATCGAAATATCAACACCATGTTCAAAAGGTGAAAAGTTCACGCCCGCCGCCCAAGTGTTATCCAGCATGACAATGATGTCATGTTCATGTGCAACCCTTGCTAAGGTCGGGATATCTTGCACTTCCATCGTGATCGAACCGGGTGATTCAGTGAATAACACTTTGGTATTGGGCTGGATCAAAGCGCGGATCCCTTCACCTATGGTCGGTGAGTAGTAGGTCGTTTCTATGCCCATTTTCTTCATGATTTTTTCACAAAAATCACGAGTAGGTTCATAGCAAGTGTCGACCATCAGAATATGGTCACCCGTTTGCACAAAGGAAAGAATACTATTGGCAATGGCGGCCGCACCGCAAGGGAAAAGCGCGCAACCGACGCCACCTTCAATTTCCACCATTGCTTCTTGGAACGCAAAGTGCGTATGAGTACCACGGCGTCCATAAAAGAGTGTTTTATTAGCCCGATTGACAGTGGCGTGATTTTTTTCAGCCACACTATCAAACACAACCGTAGAGGCTCGTTGAATAGGAGGATTGACAACACCATTGGTCCACTTTTTACTACGACCCGCATTGACCAACTGTGTTTTTTTACCTTCTGGCATCCGAAATCCTTGTCTGGGAGAGTGTTCACTATTTAAAACATGGAGTTGCCTAGCTTGGCAACCCCAGTCAGATAAAAAGTTTACAGCAGCGGATTAAACAGATAGAACAATCGTTCAAAAAACCTATGATACAGCGGGCGTTGCTCCCATATTGCTAGCTCAACCAAGTGAGATTGTTCTATATAACGCTGTTGCAGCCAGTTCATTTCTTGAGTGAAGGATTGATCTTCAATTGCTAACGTGACTTCAAAATTGAGCCATAAGCTGCGCATGTCAATATTCACCGTACCGACAAGACAGAACTGGTTATCGATCACGACGGATTTAGTGTGCAGCAAGCCACCGTAGAATTCGTATATTTTCACACCGGCTTCGAGCAACTCACCATAAAAGGCGCGAGAGGCCCATTTAACCATCAATGAGTCATTTTTATGTGGAATAATGACTTCAACATTGATACCGCGTTGAGCGGTCATTTTTAAAGTAGCAACAAGGTCTGCACTGGGAACAAAGTAAGGTGTTGTGATCCTGACAGATTGATTGGATTGATTCATCGCGAGCGTTAACACTTGGGAGATTAAGTTCTCCGGCATGCCGGGGCCTGAGGGGACAACCTGTACTGGATGATGGGGCTGATCTGGACCGATAGTGCATTCTGGTTGTGCTGGCAACATACGTGTTCCTGTTTCCACTTCCCAGTCCCAGCAATGTACTGCGGACAGCACATTGACCGCAGGCCCGGTAATACGAACCATAATATCGACCCATTGACCTACACCGGAATTTTGCTTGAAATAGGCTGGATCAACTAAATTCATCGAGCCTGTGTAGGCAATTTTATCGTCGATAACAATGATTTTACGATGTTGACGTAGATCTAAGCGGCGTAAGAACATCCGCCACGGGCTCACTTCTAACGCTTGGACGACTTCAATTCCTGCGTCTTTCATCATTTTGTACCAGTGACTTTTGAAGAAACGTGGGCTGCCCGCGGAATCAAGCAGTAATTTCACATGCACATCACGTTTAGCTGCTTGGATCAACGCGGAAGCAACCGAATCCGCCAATCCACCCGGGTGCCAAATATAAAAGACCATTTGGATGCTAGTGTGAGCTTGTTCTATGTCAGCAATGATAGAGTGCAGAATTTCGTTAGGGGAGGTTTGCAATGATAACGTATTACCACTTAAGGCCGGAATCCCCATGCGGTGGTTACACAGCTCATCAATTTTATAAATTTGGGCGCCCATTCCCTCAGGGGCATGAGCTTGGCAATCGTTAAGCTGTCTAAACCAATTACCAAATGGAGCAAACATTTCCTTCGCACGCTCTGCACGCTTGCGTCCTAAATTTAGCTCACCAAAAAGAAAATAGCAGATCACTCCAACAATCGGAATGATATAAATCACCATCAGCCAAGCCAGAGAAACACTCACCGCTCGGCGTTTCAATACAACGCGTAGCGTGACTGCGGCGACCAAAAACCAATAGAGAGCGATGCCTGCTAAAGTAAGAACGTGGTAAACCTTGTCCATGCTATTAATCTTGTCGATAGAATAAGTCACGATAGTAAAGGGAAAGGGAAAACTAAGGAAGGTTATCGCGTGAATAATATGAAAATAGTAACAGATGAATCGTGTTACTAGAGTGATCATGGCAGTTTAAAAAAATGATCTGAGGATAAAAAAGCAACAGTTGAACTATAAAACTACGGCCTTATCCGTAATTTATATCGTTCGAGCTTCCAATTTTAATCTCAAACTGTTTTACTTGCCACCATCTCAGTGCGACAAAAAATCATAACTTGTGTAATTAAAAGTTTACACACGCTTTTAGCACTGCCTAACAAACACAACATTGGTAAATAGTTTATGGCAAGTAGTTCAAGAGGTCATTTCTCATCGAGACTTGGTTTTATTATGGCGGCTGCAGGTTCTGCGGTTGGCCTAGGGAACGTGTGGGGTTTTCCGACCAAAGCGGCAAGTAATGGTGGCGCGGCATTTTTAGTGATTTATTTGGCGATGGTATTCTTGCTGGCGTTTCCAATGCTGGTTGCGGAATTGACGATTGGGCGACATGGACAATCTAACCCAATCGCTTCTTTAAGAAGTATCTGGACCAAAAATCGTGCGGCGGCGGCACTGTTTGGCATTATCGCGATGATTGCCTCATCGATGATCCTCAGTTTCTACTCCATCCTTGCCGGATGGCTTATGGGTTTTGCGGCATCCCCTATATTAGGTATGTTGGGCTTACAGACAGCGGCCGACTGGCTAGTGAATTTTAGCGATTTACGCAATGTTTTACTGGCGCTCGCATTTTCTTTACTCACTATTTATGTTGTGCGAAAAGGTGTCGCGGACGGCATTGAAAAATGGTCTACCCGTTTGATGCCGGTGCTTTTCATTCTCTTTGGCGTCATGATTGCTTATATCTTTACCCAAGACGGGGCAATGGAAGGATTGAAGATGTATTTGATCCCTGATATTGCGCACATCACTCCCAGTTTATTAGTAGACGCAATGGGGCAAGCTTTCTTCTCTCTCTCTTTAGGCGTGGGGGCGATGATCGTTTATGGCTCATATCTTAAGAAAGATGTTAATTTGCCAAAAACAGCGGCGCAAGTCGCGGCGATTGATACGGGAGTGGCGTTTGCCGCTGGCCTTTTGATTCTCCCAGCAATGTTTGTGGCTAAAAATCATGGTGTCGAAATTTTTGATGATGCAGGCAACTTGATGAGTTCGGGCGATTTAGTCTTCACCGTGCTGCCTGCGATGTTTGATAATATGGGCAGTGCAGGGGTGTTGCTCGGCTTTGGTTTCTTTATTTTGATGGTTATCGCAGCGCTAACTTCTTCAATTTCTATGCTAGAAGTACCAGTATCTTGCGCGCAAGATGAACTAAAAATGACTCGTAGCCAAGCAACATGGATGATCGGTGGAGCCATTGCGCTGCTGAGCATCATCATTTCCCTTAACTTTGGGGCGTTATTTAACCTAGTGGCTAACGTCTCAACCGTCTATATGCAACCTTTATTAGGTGTGGTTTGGGCTATTGTGGTGGGTTGGGTTTGGCATCGTAATAAATTGCTTGATGAGATCAAACAAGGTAACCCAGAGATTGCACAAAGCCTATTTTGGAAAATTTGGCCATGGTACGTGCGTTTTGTTTGCCCCGTGGCGATTTTAATGGTCTTTGCTTATTCATTAATCTAGCGCATTCCTAAGGCTCTCATCCGAGAGCCTTTTTATCCTCCTACGGCCTTGAACCTTGCATTTATTGGTATCTGCGTTGTTTAACGCTATACTCAGCCGCCTATTCTGCAGTTAGTGATTCACATGTTTGATATTCTTTATACTCACAACGATTTTCTCATCATCAACAAGCATCCCAATGTTTCTGTGCACAAAGATGATGGGGATACAATGCTGCTGCAAGAAGTGGGTAAGGTTTCAGGCGATGACAAGCTCTACTTAGTTCATCGGTTGGATAAAATGACGTCCGGCATTTTATTGCTTGCCCGCCATCAAGCCGCGGCTAGTGAGTTATCTAAAAACTTTGCAGCAAGGGAAGTCGAGAAATTCTATCTTGCCATTGGCAGTAAAAAGCCTAAAAAGAAACAGGGTTTGATCAGCGGTGATATGGAACGCTCTCGACGCTCGTCGTGGAAGTTAGTAGCGACACAAAATAACCCTGCAGTAACGCAGTTTTTTTCCTGCTCTGCTGAACCGGGTGAACGTCTCTTTTTATGTAAACCTTTTACCGGAAAAACCCACCAAATTAGGGTTGCTTTGAAATCACTCGGCTCTGCGATTGTCGGTGACCCGATTTATCATTCTCATGATGATTCTGATAGAGGCTATCTACACGCTTTTGCGTTACGTTTTTGCTATCAGGATCAGTGGTATCAATTTATCTGCGACCCACGCAATCAAGTAGCGATGGGGCAGAAGTGGAACTCAGACATTGTTAGCCAAGGGATTGAATCTTGGTTAACACCTTGGAATCTAGTTTGGCCGAAAGTAAACAAATGACAGAACAAACAATGCAACGTTCAGCGCTTCCTCACTTTTTTACCCATATTGAGCAGCAGCTCTCTTGTAATACCGGTGAAATTCGCCGCTTATTTCATGGCCGAGGTCGTCAATGGCCAGGTCTAGAACAGCTCACCTGTGACTGGTTGCAAGGGCAGTTAGTCGTCAACTTATTTAAAAATGTCGAAGAAGATTTTCTCGCGGAGTTAAAAGCGGGTTTGTCGCACCTAACAGCCCGTCCGTTATGGCTAGAAAAGCAAGGTCGTTGTGTCTTACTTCAGCATCGATATGCCGATGGCGCGCCTTCAGAAACAGTATGGGGAGAATTAGAGCCTTTCCCTGTGGTGGTCGAAAATGGCTTAAAGTACCAATTGAGCATTGGGCGTAACCAGAATTTCGGGCTGTTTTTGGATATGCGTTACGGCCGTGAGTGGGTTTCATCTAACGCTAAACATAAAAATGTACTGAATCTATTTGCCTATAGTTGCGGTTTTTCAGTAGCGGCTATTGCTGGTGGTGCTGACCAAGTTGTGAATGTCGATATGGCCAAAGCATCACTGGCTAAGGGTCGTGAAAACCATCAATTAAATGGCCACAATCTCAATTCAGTGAAGTTTCTTGGACATGATATTTTCAAGTCTTGGGGAAAAATCAAAAAATCAGGGCCATATGATCTGATTATTATTGATCCCCCTTCGTTCCAAAAAGGCAGCTTTGCGCTAACTAAAGATTATCAACGTATCTTACGCCGCTTACCTGAGCTGTTAGAACAAGGCGGCGAAGTGCTTGCATGCGTTAATTCACCAGCCGTAACCTGCGACTTTTTAATCGAAGGGATGAAGGTAGAAGCGCCATCACTTACTTTTCAAGCTCGCCTAGAAAACCCACCAGAGTTTGAAGATATTGATCCGCAAGCGAGCCTGAAAGCACTGATTTTCTCCTAAGTAGAATGGAGATCAGGTAAGATCACGCCATAATGAAGTTAGTTATGGTGTGATTGCTCCCGACTTCAGGAATTATTAATTTTGCAAAATATGTTC
>AEZC01000204.1 GCA_000257205.1 Vibrio ordalii ATCC 33509
CCCGAAATGACTGATCGGAATGCTCCGAAATATGCAGTCGAGCGCGAGGAAGCGGAATTTCACCGCCCTAAATCACTTCCACGGTCACTGTATATTGCCCAATGACGACGGACGCACGACGACGAAGACTGAGGAGGAGGAGGAAGGAGAAAGCAGGGCGAGTACACTATCTTTAATAGTGTACTCTTGTCCAAATATTAGACTTATTCGGCTAGAGAGAGAATCGGACGGGGAGGCAAGCGTAGCGCCACGTCGATTCTCTCGGGAACACATTACCACGCACAAAGTAAGCGCGTCATAAACACTGAAGCTATATTACAGTGCGCATTATGTATGTTATGTTAAATATAGTTCAGCAAAGGTACCTTTGCTTTCTGAGTCGATGTTCATTAAACATAACTACGATTTACCATAAAATACCTAATAACTAGTCTGATAATCGAAGATTTCATTCTAGTTATTATCACAAAAGTTTAAGTTCGTATCATTTTTAATCACTATGGTTTCCTGTTCATTTACAATTGCAGAACAATTTGGTGCTGCGGTGCAGCTCGTTATGTCGACGTTTTGATAAGAAAAAGTCCTCCAGAAAAAAGCGACCAAAAGAATGAGCAATGTGATTAATATTTGAGCAAGCCTGTGTTTTGTAAGCTTTTCTGAAGCCATGATGCTTCCTTCCTCGTGTAACAAACTTCAAAGTTTTGAAATAAAAGGCCAAATCCTGAACAACAGTAAGGTTACTACTCTGTCATTGAATTGTTAATTGCAGTATAATTGTCGGTTGAAAATGCCACTTTTTTTTAAAGTCAGCAATAGATAGTAACGTTCTGATAAAGCAGTATTTCTATTGTGGATTTGGGGGCATTACGACATGTGTCGTGTTGGAAGTAAAGTATAGTTAATTAGAAATTGGAAGCATGCAAATGAGCCAAGAAAAGCAGCTTGAACAAAACTATAACTATACAGTTGTTCGGCAATTTACCTTAGTGACTATTCTCTGGGGTATTGTTGGTATGGCTGTAGGTGTTTTGATTGCCGCTCAATTAGTTTGGCCACAGCTAAACTTTGATACGCCGTGGTTGACGTACAGTCGCTTACGTCCACTGCATACTAATGCGGTTATTTTTGCGTTTGGTACAAGTGCACTCTTTGCAACATCTTATTATGTTGTTCAGCGTACTTGTCAAACTCGTCTATTTGGTGGCCCTCTCGTGCCCTTCACTTTTTGGGGATGGCAAGCCATTATTTTATCTGCAGCAATAACTTTACCTTTGGGTTATACCTCAGGTAAAGAATACGCGGAACTAGAATGGCCAATTGATATCGCCATTGCTCTTGTATGGGTATCTTATGCGATAGTGTTTTTTGGAACACTCGTCAAACGTAAGACGGCGCATATCTATGTGGCAAACTGGTTCTTCGGAGCCTTTATCCTTACTGTTGCTGTGCTTCATATTGTAAATAGCATGGCCATCCCGGTTTCTATGGGTAAATCCTATTCAGTTTATGCTGGGGCGGTGGATGCTATGGTTCAGTGGTGGTACGGTCACAATGCGGTGGGTTTTCTGCTTACTGCTGGTTTCCTTGGTATGATGTATTACTTTGTACCGAAACAAGCTGAACGCCCTGTTTATTCATACCGTTTATCGATTGTTCACTTTTGGGCTTTGATCTCTCTTTACATTTGGGCTGGTCCGCACCATTTACACTACACTGCCCTGCCTGACTGGACTCAGTCACTTGGTATGGTGATGTCGTTAGTGTTGTTCGCTCCTTCATGGGGTGGAATGATCAACGGGATAATGACGTTATCTGGTGCTTGGCATAAACTGCGCTATGATCCAATCTTACGATTCCTAATCGTTTCATTGTCATTCTACGGAATGTCTACGTTTGAAGGACCAATGATGTCGATTAAGACGGTTAACGCACTGTCACACTACACCGACTGGACCATTGGTCACGTGCATTCAGGCGCTCTAGGTTGGGTTGCAATGGTATCAATTGGTTCGGTGTACCATTTAATTCCTCGCCTATTTAACCAAGAGCGTATGTACTCTGTTGGTCTGATCAATGCTCACTTCTGGTTAGCGACTATTGGTACGGTGCTCTACATTGTTGCTATGTGGATTTCAGGTGTAATGCAAGGCTTGATGTGGCGTGCTGTTAACTCAGACGGTACATTAACTTACAGTTTTGTTGAGTCAGTTCAAGCCTCCTACCCGTTCTATACTGTTCGATTTATTGGTGGATTTATCTTCTTAGCAGGTATGTTCCTAATGGCTTACAACACGTATAAAACCATCAGCGCACCTAATGATAGCTTGAAAGCTATCCCACAACCGGCATAAGGAGATTGAAAGAATGAGTTCTAATTCTAAAAATCGCCATGGGATCATTGAGCGTAATGTGGGTTTGTTGGCTATTTTCATCATTTTCGCTATTAGCTGGGGAGCTTTGGTGGAAATAACGCCATTGATTTTTCAAAAGCAAACAACTGAGCCAGTGGAAAACTTGAAACCATACACGGCTTTGCAACTTGAAGGTCGCGATATCTATATTCGTGAAGGTTGTAACGTTTGCCATAGCCAGATGATTCGTCCATTCCGTTCTGAAACAGAACGCTACGGTCATTATTCTGTTGCTGGTGAGAGTGTATGGGAACATCCATTTTTATGGGGGTCAAAACGTACTGGGCCTGATTTGGCTCGTGTGGGTGGTCGTTATTCTGATGAATGGCACCGTGTGCATCTTATTGATCCACGTGAACTTGTACCAGAATCGAATATGCCCGGTTTCCCTTGGTTAGCGAAAAACGTTTTAGATGGCAAGTTAACCCAAAGTAAACTTGAGCTCTTCCGTAACCAATTCGGTGTACCGTATACGGATGAACAAATCACGAACGCAGCCAAAGATGTGGAAGGAAAAACTGAAATGGATGCAATCATTTCTTATCTTCAATCTCTTGGTCACGCAATGAAGTAAGGGGTAGTTATGGATATCGGTACTATTCACAGTATTTGGACCATAGTGCTGTTCGTCTGTTTTATAGGCGTAGTATGGTGGGCCTATGGTAAAAACCGTAAAGCTCGTTTCGATGAAGCGGCTAACCTCATTTTTGCCGATGAACAGCCAAAATCCTCTAAGGAACAAGGAGTGACTAAACAATGACGACATTTTGGAGTCTATGGGTCATCATTATTACGGTGGGAACTTTGCTTGGCTGTGCGATTCTGCTCGTTTGGTGTTTAAAAGACAAAATGGGAGTGGAAGAAGGCTCAGATATGGGCCATGAATACGATGGTATTCGTGAGCTCAACAATCCTCTGCCTAAATGGTGGACCTATCTTTTTATTAGTACGTTTATTTTTGCCGCTATTTATCTGACCCTCTATCCAGGGCTAGGTAGTTTTAAAGGTGTCCTTGGTTGGCAAAGTTCAGATCAAACCATTCGCTCTCTTGATGAGTCGAAAGCCTCGATTGCAAACGCACAAAACAATAAAGTGTTAGTACAGTACGCAAAAGAGCTAGATGATGCAAATACCTACTTCGGTGAAGCATTTAAACGCTTAGCTTATACTGGCGGTGGTTCTGATTTACGCCCTATTCCTGAAATTGCAGCAGATTCTGATGCGTTGAAGGTTGGTCAGCGTTTATTCTTACAAAACTGCTCTCAGTGCCATGGTTCTGATGCTCGTGGTCAGAAAGGTTTTCCAAATCTAACCGATAATGCTTGGTTATATGGTGGTGAACCAGAAGCGATTGTGACCACTATCCGCCATGGTCGTATTGGACAAATGCCAGCTTGGAAAGATGTCCTCGGTGAGCAAGGTGTGAAGGAAGTGGTGAGTTATACCTTAAGCCTTTCTGGGCGTTCTGTGAACGCTCGAGAAGCGGAAGCAGGTAAAGCACGCTTCGTTGTTTGCGCCGCTTGTCATGGTACGGATGGTAAAGGTAATCCTGCGTTTGGAGCACCTGATCTTACTGACAACGACTGGCTATTTGGCGATTCACGCGCTGAGGTCACGGATGTCGTAATGCATGGTCGCTCTGGCGTTATGCCTGCTTGGAACGACATTCTCGGTGAAGATAAAGTTCAACTGGTTGCAGCTTACGTTTGGAGCTTAAGTAATACAGAGAACTAATTGCACAACAAAGGCAGCTCTTTGTTAGAGCTGCCTTTCTTCTTTTTTTAATAAGCCTTATTTATTTTTCTGTTGAGAACTTTTTTATGGTAACTCCTTGGTATAAACAATTCTGGCCGTGGTTTCTGATCATCTTACCGTTAACTGTGGTGATATGGACGATTGCAACGGTTATCGTCTTTTCTCAGAATTCAGTGTCACTGGTGACAGAGGATTACTACAAAAAAGGCAAAGGCATTAATATTGATCTATCTAAGATTAACCAAGCTAAAGCATTAAAGCTAAGCGCGGAAGTCTATTCTGAAGGTAATGATATTATCTTCAAATTTAATAAAGGTGAGCTTGAGCACTATCCTGCGATTCAAATGATGTTTGCTCATCGGACACTGCCAGACCGTGATTTCACACAACTTGTCGCATCGGATGCACAAGGTATATATCGCATTACCCTGCCTGCCCCGTTACAAGGCCCTTGGTTCATCGAACTCACTCCTCACAATGAGGAGTGGTTAATCCAAGGTCGAGTAACGTTTCCAATGCCAACTTCTGCTCAATTAATGAATTAAACTATGTGCAAAGCGTGTTACCACTGTGGTGAAGATGTACCAGCCAACACAGATTATAAACTCGATATTCTAGGTGAAAGCAGAGATATGTGTTGTCTTGGCTGTGAAACAGTGGCTAAAACCATTGTAGATAGCGGCCTAGTCTCTTATTACCAATACCGAACGAGCACTGCGGATAAAGTGGAGCTTGTACCAGAGCAGCTCAAAGCACTCATTCATTATGATAATGACGACGTACAAGCAGAGTTTGTTCGTAACGACAACGAAACGTCAGAAGTGACGTTATCGGTAGAAGGAGTTTCCTGTGCGGCTTGTGCTTGGTTAATTGAAAAACAACTCTCTCATAAAAAGGGAGTGATTTCGATAAGGGTCAATACCACTACTAACCGAGCTCTGCTCAGTTGGGATAAGACACAAACGCGACTCAGTGAATTACTTTCGACTATTCATAAATTAGGTTATAAGGCTGCCCCTTTTGAAGCAGACGCACATGAGGCAGCCTACCATCAATCAATGAAGCAATATCTTTACCGCTTGGGTATTGCAGGTTTAGCCACCATGCAAGTGATGATGCTTGCTGTGGCGCTCTATCTTGAGGTCTTCGGTGATCTTGATTCTGAGTTTCGCAATTATTTTCGTTGGGTTAGCTTGATCTTTGCAACCCCAGTGCTTTTATACTCTGCTCTTCCCTTCTACCTCAATGCTTGGCGAAGCATTAGGGCTAGAACACTGGGTATGGATGTCCCTGTTTCTATAGCTCTTATTTTTGCGTACGTTGCTAGTCTGATAGCGACAGTGACTGAACAAGGCGAAGTCTTTTTTGAATCCATTTCAATGTTCACCTTTTTTTTACTGGTTGGACGATTTTTGGAAATGCGAGCGCGCAGAAAAGCCGCTGCGGCTAGCGGCAATTTACTGAAATTGATCCCTGCGATTGCAACTACGCTGGATGGCCGTCAAGTGCCTGTAAAAACGCTGGCTCTTGGTGATCGAGTTCGAGTGTTGCCTGGAGAGCATGTCCCTGCTGATGGTAGAGTGTTGAATGGGCGTATTCATATTAATGAATCAATGTTGACCGGTGAATCAGTACCAGTTGTCAAAAAAGTCGGTGATGCTGTTTTTGCTGGCACATTAAATGGCGATGAGTCTTTCGAGTTGGAAGTTACTGCATCTAAAGCAGATTCCGTTATTTCCAATATCGTTAAACTGCAAGATGAAGCTCAAATGTCTAAGCCTAAGATTGCAGAAATTGCAGATATTGTCGCGAGATATTTTGTAGCTGTAATTTTGATTATTGCAGCAGCCACTTGGTTTTATTGGCACCAGACAAAACCTGAAGATGCATTTTGGATCATGTTAGCGGTCTTGGTGGCAACCTGCCCGTGCGCGCTTTCTCTTGCTACCCCCACAGCCATCACCTGCGCCACATCACGAATGGGTGACTTTGGTATTTTATTGAGAAAAAACCATGTTTTTGAAACACTTTGCAAAGTTAACCATTTGATTATTGATAAAACGGGAACGTTGACCCGTGGTGATATCGAAATTAGTGACGTTGAGTTGCATGGTGATATGGATAAAAGCCATTGTTTGGCGCTAGCGGCTGCTTTGGAGCATCATGCCAATCACCCCATTGCCAGAGCGTTTGCGCAATATCGTAATGACGAGTTTCATGTTGAGCATGTGCAGAATATGATTGGGTCTGGTATTCAAGGTCATTATTTAGGAGGCGATGTTCGTATTGGCAGCGCCGAATTTGTTTTGAACGATAACAGTGACGCTCGAGAAAATCGTATTTATATGTCGCTCAAAGGGCACCACGTGGCAACCTTCACGTACCGTGATCCTATCCGTAGTGAAGCGAAGCAATTTATCGATCGTTTTCATCAGGAAGGCATTAAAATCACGCTATTAACGGGGGATTCTCAAGTCAATGCCCAAAGTGTGGCCGCTGAAATGGATATCGATATTGTCGTATCGAATGCCAAACCAGAAGATAAACTGAGTTACTTAAAGTCGTTACCACATGATGATATCACCATGATGATTGGCGATGGTATTAATGATGCGCCAACGCTTGCAGGTGCGCACTTATCAGTAGCCATGGGCGGTGGAACCGATGTCGCAAAAGCATCTGCTGATATGGTTTTACTTGGAGATAGACTCGATAGATTATTGGAAGCCAGAAGCTTAGCGTTAAAAGCTCGTAAAATCATTCGGGAAAATTTAGCGTGGTCACTTGGATACAATATTATTGTTTTGCCACTCGCCGTTGCGGGGCTGGTTGCTCCTTACATTGCTGTTGTGGGTATGTCGGCGAGTTCGATTATCGTGGTATCTAATTCTCTTCGATTACTCAAAAATAGGGGCAAGTAGATGGAAAGTCTTTATATATTGATCCCCATTGCCATCATTTTGGTTACAATCGCTATCGTTATCTTTTTATGGGCAGTAAAGAGTGAACAGTTTGAAGATTTAGAACGCCAAGGACATAATATTTTGTTTGATGAAGATGAACTTACCTCATCAAAAGAAGAGGACAAATGACCGCAGATTGGATTGGCGCCTTCTTTATCGGTTTACTTGGGGCTGGCCACTGTATGGGGATGTGTGGCGGAATTGCTTCTCTTTTGACCTTAGGTGAAAAACGCAGTGATCGGCTCCCAATACTGCTTGTTTTTTACAACCTTGGGCGTATTGCCAGCTATATGCTGTTTGGCGGTTTATTAGGAGGCCTCGCCGCCTCGCTATCCGAATTTTCTACACTTAATCATGCGTTGATTTGGTTGCGGCTCATTGCGGCAGGCCTAATGATTGTACTTGGATTGTATGTTGGGCGTTGGTGGTTTGGTCTATTAAAGCTTGAGAAAATTGGGCACAAAATCTGGAGTTTTATTTCGCCTTTTGGGCAATCATTGCTCCCGCTTAAGAAAACATGGTTCGCTCTCCCTTTTGGGTTTATTTGGGGATGGTTACCTTGCGGGCTAGTTTACTCTGTGTTGACCTGGTCCGTTGTGTCCGGTAGTGCGCTGTCTGGGGCACTTGTTATGGCCTCTTTTGGTTTGGGAACCTTGCCTGCGATGCTTCTCGTTGGTTATGGCGCGACCCGTTTGAAGAACATTCAACAATCATTGCTATTTCGTCATTTTGCTGCGATTTTTATCATACTCTATGGTCTATACACGGCTTATGGAGCAGTGAGTATTTTGTCATCTACATGGTAGTTGTCTGATTTATGGCACCTTTTTTCACTATCCTTTAGGGGTAATGGATGCTAAAATATTGATGTACATCAAAAAGTGAAAGGTTGTTATGATTTCTGATAAGCCAGCGGCAAAGCGCATTCAATCTGGTGGTTGTGCAATTCACTGTCAAGACTGCAGCATTAGCCAGCTTTGTATTCCTTTTACTCTCAATGAATCTGAACTTGATCAACTTGATCAAATTATTGAGCGTAAAAAACCTATCCAAAAGGGCCAAGAGCTATTTAAAGCTGGTGACGACCTTAAGTCTCTCTACGCTATTCGCTCAGGTACAATTAAAAGTTATACGATTACTGAGCAAGGTGATGAACAAATTACAGCGTTTCATCTAGCGGGTGATTTAGTTGGTTTTGACGCGATCACTGATGATTCTCATCCTAGCTTTGCTCAGGCCCTAGAAACATCAATGGTATGCGAAATACCCTATGAAATTCTTGATGATCTTTCGGGTAAAATGCCTAAGTTACGTCAGCAAATTATGCGTTTGATGAGTAATGAAATTAAGGGCGACCAAGAGATGATTCTTCTGCTATCTAAAAAGAATGCGGAGGAAAGATTAGCGGCTTTTCTTTATAACTTGTCGACTCGTTTCTCTCAGCGTGGCTTTAGCCCTAGAGAGTTTCGTCTGACAATGACTCGTGGTGATATCGGTAACTATCTTGGTCTCACTGTTGAAACGATCAGTCGTCTACTCGGCCGTTTTCAGAAGTCTGAAATCCTCAGTGTCAAAGGCAAATACATCACAATCCTTGACCATGACCAACTGATGGAACTGGCAGGCGTATCTAAAGAAACTAAGTAACTTCAATGAGGTAGCTCTTAAATGAGCTACGTCATACTTCTGTTAAAAACTCTCTTTTTTTCTAAAAATCTCACTGGTTATGAGCTAAAGTAACTCTAACGCCCTCCTCCATAATTAAGGAGTCGATATGAGTATTTATAGCAAGATTCTGGTGGTAGCTGACATCAACCACGATGAGCAACCCGCCCTTGCCAGAGCCATACAGTTAGCACAGCAAAGCACTTCTTCTAGCCACATTACATTTTTTTTATCTATTTATGATTTTTCTTATGACATGACGTCGATGCTCTCTGTTGATGAACGTGATGCTATGCGGCGTGGTGTTATCCATCAGCGCGAGCAATGGATGAGGAAAGTAGCTGAGCCGTATATTGATAGTTCGATTGAATTTGAAGTAAAAGTGGTGTGGCATAACCGCCCTTATGAGGCCATTATTGCTGAGATCTTTTACGGAGAACATGACATTCTGATCAAAGGGACGCGCAAGCATGATGTCCTTGAATCCGTTATTTTCACACCGACAGATTGGCACTTATTGCGTAAATGCCCAACCCCGGTGCTGTTGGTTAAAAATTCAGATTGGCCACAGAATGCGAATATAATCGCTTCGGTACATGTGGGGTCAGAAAATCCGGCTCATATTGATTTAAATGATTGCATGGTTGAGCAACTAATAAGCCTCACCACCCGTTTAGACGCGACGCCTTATCTGGTCAATTCATACCCTATTACGCCAGCAAATATTACCATTGAGCTGCCCGAGTTTGATCCAATGACCTACACTGATGCTGTTCGTGGTCACCACTTGATGGCAATGAAGGCATTGCGACAAAAGCATGGTATAGATGAATCTCAAACACTTGTAGAACAAGGCTTACCTGAAGACGTCATTCCTCAAGCAGCTGAAAAGCTCAATGCGGCGATGGTTATTCTTGGTACGACAGGGCGCACGGGGTTATCGGCAGTATTTATTGGCAACACGGCAGAGCAAGTCATCGATAAAATTAATTGTGATGTATTAGCATTAAAGCCTCATGGCTATGTAAGCCCTTTAGATCCTAGAACCTCTATTTAACAAACCAGATTGTTCACCTAATCGCCCTCGTCATAGACAGGGCGATTTTTTATCTTCCTTGATTGTTAGATCTAGCATCTGTGCTATTTATCCGTATCATACGCACTTTATTTTGTTTAAAGATTAAAGACCAGACACTGATGAGTGAGCAAATTCAAGAGCGCACCAAAGCTCAACAATATAATTTCAATAAACTTCAGAAGCGCATTCGTCGTAATACGGGTCAAGCCATTGCTGACTTTAATATGATTGAAGATGGCGACCGTATTATGGTATGTCTTTCTGGCGGTAAAGATAGCTTTACCATGCTGGATATTCTAATGAGCCTTCAGAAAAGTGCCCCTGTTAGCTTTGAGCTTATTGCCGTGAATCTTGATCAGAAACAGCCCGGATTTCCTGAACACATTCTGCCGCAGTACTTAGAGCAGCTAGGCGTTGAATATAAAATTGTCGAAGAAGATACGTATTCTATTGTTCAAGATAAGATTCCTGAAGGGAAAACCACCTGCTCTCTTTGTTCACGCTTACGCCGCGGCATTTTGTACCGTACAGCCAAAGAACTCGGTGCGACGAAAATTGCGTTAGGCCATCACCGTGACGACATTCTAGAAACGCTATTTTTGAATATGTTTTATGGTGGTAAGATCAAAGGAATGCCACCTAAACTTGTCTCTGATAACGGTGAACATGTGGTAATTCGCCCTCTAGCCTACTGTCGTGAAAAAGACATTATCAAATATGCGAACATGCGAGAGTATCCGATTATTCCATGTAATCTATGTGGCTCTCAGCCAAACATGCAACGTCAAAACATTAAGCAAATGCTAAATGGCTGGGATAAACAGTTCCCTGGGCGCATCGAGACCATGTTTAGTGCAATGCAAAATGTAGTGCCTAGCCATTTGGCTGATTTCAAGTTGTTTGACTTTAAGTCGATTAACCGTGATTCAGGCGTTATTAATGGCGGCGACATTGGTTTTGATAAAGAAGAGATGCCAATCCTAGCGCTCGAAGATGAGGATAGCGTGATGGAGTTTGATCCTAGGTTGAAGTTGGATGTCACCAATCTTTGATGATAAAACGAGTAAGGGCTTCGAATGCAGCCCTATTGATATTAGCCCAACATATCTAATGTTTCGCTTTGGGAAGATAAGGTAACACGCGAACCGTTTCTTGTGGCAACTGCATCGATCCACCTTCACCCAGTTGACTGAGGTCCACTTGGGCTTTGCCATTTTCTATGTTAATGGTTTCGCCGTTACTCAACTGAATGACCGAATTCAAATTATTGGTAAATTCGAGTGTGACACCAGAAACATCGGGTGTGAACCAACTCGCAAACATCCCGCCGAGCTCTTCCAGCAATTTTTGCATCTGGGGTAATAAGATGGCGACCTGTTGGTAAGATATTTCCCCTTTGAACTGCTCTTTTGCCATAACAACAGTCGAAAAGTCACAACGCATATCTTCAGGAGTATCGACAAACACTAACGGATTCGCTTGCCGTAAATGATCGTCTAAAGGAAGTAGTAGCTCGTGGTTGCTACTGACTTTCAACGTTTCATAGTGCTTTTCTTTTTCCATCCAAGCCTTCTCTATTGGGCAGAGCTGTTTGGTATTGTCATTAAGGAAATAATAAGCGACTTTGACATTGGGGTACTCTTCTTTCACGTTATTTTTCATTGCTGAAAACAACTTGGAGTATGTAAACATATACTCTTGAGCGTTAACGGGAAATGCGTTAGCAAGGCATAGCGTTGTCAGTAATAAGGTAAGCGTTCTTTTTTTCATTATTATTCTGTCCAGAAAGGCTGGTTGTGACGCATCATAGATTGAAGATCTTGCACATAAGCTTCTCCGCGCTCTGAGTATTTCAGTAAGCCATTTGTCATCTCCATGGCACTGTCGGCACTCAATAAATCGGCATTATTTTTTCTTAATCGAAAACGAATCTCTCGTAAATCATGATAAGCGGAGTTGCGGTTCACATTCATGAAGTAACCGTGGATTGACTCTTGAACAGAACCAAAACTGGCCACTTCGTGAGTCATACCTTCCACTCGTTGCAAAGGCACCAACCCACACCCTACACTGTAACACCATTGACCCAAATAGTTGTTTCCTTCAGTTGCAAAGCGAGATGTTCCCCAAGCCGATTCATTTGCTGCCTGGGTCAAGACTAACGCTTCGGGTAAAACGTCAACTCGATGCAGCATGTTTTCTAACCATGCGCTAGTTATGCCCTCTACAGGAATCGAAACTTCGTATAGCTTAGAGAGTTTTTGCGCCTCACTATAGTCACTTTTAGCTATCTGGTTGCTTAGATGATGCTGTGCAATCCTCTCTAATATCTCACGCTCTTGAAAAATACGTCTATTTTCCCAAGCGATACCTGGTTTCAAGAAAGAAAAAAAAGCACGCTTTTTCTCTCGAACATCAGCGATGGCTGAGAAGTCAGGTGCTTTGCCAATGACACTTGCTCCTTGTAAAGATGGAGTGTCGCTTTTAACCGTCGTCTCAATTGAGGTTTGCTTGACGTAGTAAACGCTGCAACTCACCACCACGAGCGAGATGGCGGTAAGTAAGATTATTTTACGCATTGAACACCTGAGAGTTTGGATTATTGTCGGATTGATTAGTCGCTATGATCTTTAGTTTGATGCCGAACATATTGCGATAAATAATCCCTTTAGCATGGAAGAAGAAAGGCAATACAAAAATGAAACCTATCCCATAAAAGAGCGCGGCGGCAACGAACATCAGCATTATCACGGAATAAATCACAGTAATAGGAACGATTTTTTTATTGACTGCGCGTAAGGATAACAGCAGTGATTGCATGGGTGGAACCCGTTTTTCGCAGATCAATAAGATGGATTGGCTAAACGCAATACTCAAATACATTGATAGCAATGGGAAAATCATTCCTGCTACACCTTGCAGTAATAAGCTGAATAGCGTTGCTAAAATCACTGGGATGGTAAACTGTAACCCCTTACCTATATGTCTTGGCTGCGTTCTTAACCCAGCGACATGACTCATCGCCATTAAGCTCACGCCAGCATAAATAGGTGCACTAACGACCTCATAGCTAAAATTAGCCACAAAAATAGCTTGTACAATATTGCCTGTAAAAGCTTCTGGTGTTTTTAACGCATCCAAGATTAGTGATGGATCACCCAGTTGCAATTTTAAAGCAATATAGAAGATCGCGAGCTGCACAAATAAAAGAATCACGATGGAGGGAGAAAAGGAGATAAATTGCTTGATCGTACATTCCCATGCCTCTTTGAGCACGGCGTTGACTTTTAGCTCGTAATCTCCTTTGAGCGCATGCTCTACACTACCGCCTAAATTGAAATCTTTTTCAATATCATTATTCATAAAATGTCCTAGGCAACGGAAAAGCACGTTGCCTGTATTTGGGTCACAAAGTTATTGTCATTATACTGCAATACACTCTAGTCCAAAATCAGAAGCCTAAACTGATCTTGCATTATTATGTGTTTGGTTGATAATTAACCACTTGAAAGCATTGAACAGTTAGTTAGTTCTGTATGGTAATCAATCTTTACTGCTACCTACAAAACTTTTTCTGTATCAATATAAGAAAACGCTTTGAATTCACTCTTTTGGTGATTATGATGCGCGCCTCAATTGTGTATAGCGACAGGTCGTAAGATAGGCATCCCTATAGACCAAGGTGGGAGAAAAACAGACGTTGAACGTAAAAAAATCAGTAGGAAAACCAGTAGTTCGTCTTTCTGGTATCAGTAAAAGTTTCGATGGTAAGGAAATCATTGGCAACCTAAACCTTGATGTTAATCATGGCGAATTCTTAACAATACTTGGTCCTTCTGGCTGTGGTAAGACAACAGTACTAAGAATGATTGCAGGTTTTGAAACCGCAGATCAAGGTTCAATTACTCTTGATAATCAAGATGTTACAAAAGTTCCTGCTGAGCAGAGACACGTTAACACCGTCTTTCAAAGCTATGCACTTTTCCCACATATGACCGTATTTGAAAATGTCGCGTTTGGTTTGCGTATGCAAAAAGTGCCAACGGCTGACATTGAACCCCGTGTGATGGAAGCACTGCGGATGGTACGTCTCGACGCGATGGCCCAGCGTAAACCAAGTCAACTTTCTGGTGGTCAACAACAACGTATCGCCATCGCGCGTGCCGTTGTTAATAAACCTAAGGTTCTGTTGCTAGACGAATCTTTATCCGCGCTTGACTATAAACTGCGTAAGCAGATGCAAATGGAGCTTAAGCAGCTTCAACGTCAGCTTGGGATCACCTTTATCTTCGTTACGCACGATCAAGAAGAAGCCTTATCAATGTCGGATCGCATTATTGTTATGCGTGAAGGGAAAATTGAGCAAGATGGCTCTCCACGTGAAATTTACGAAGACCCTAAAAACCTATTTGTTGCTCGCTTCATCGGTGAGATCAACGTATTTAATGCTGAAACGATTGAACGAATTGACGATAAGCGTATTCGTGCACATATCGAAGGTGTTGAAGCGGTGGTCTACCACGATCAAAATGTACAACCCGGACACAAACTACAAGTTTTGCTGCGTCCTGAAGATCTTCGCATCGAAGAGATTAAAGAGTCAGAAGAAAAAGGCATTGTTGGACACGTGACAGAACGTACCTACAAAGGCATGACTCTAGAATCTGTAGTCGAACTTGAAGAATCAGGCATGCGCGTGACGGTTAGCGAATTCTTTAACGAAGATGATCCTGATGTGGACCATTCTCTCGGCCAGAAAGTCGCTATCACTTGGGTTGAAAGCTGGGAGGTAGTACTCGATGATGAGCAAGAAGCTTAATCTTCAAAATGCTATTATCACATTGATTGTTGGGTGGTTAGTGCTGTTTGTGCTAATCCCTAACGTTATGATCATTGGTACTAGCTTTTTGACTCGCGATGAAGCCAACTTAATTGAAATGACCTTCACGCTTGATAACTATACACGCCTATTGGATCCACTTTACGCCAAAGTGCTCATGCACTCTTTCTATATGGCAATTGTGGCTACCCTTCTCTGCTTGGTTATTGGTTATCCATTTGCCTATATTGTCGCAAAAATGCCACAAAAATGGCGCCCAATTATGCTGTTTTTGGTGATTGTTCCTTTTTGGACCAACTCTCTTATCCGTACCTACGGATTAAAAATAGTGCTGGGTACGCAAGGTATCCTAAACCAAGCTTTAATGGCTTTAGACGTCATAGATAAACCACTGCGCATTATGTACACCGAGACAGCGGTAATGATTGGCTTGGTTTACATCTTGCTGCCTTTTATGATTCTTCCGCTCTATTCTGCTATTGAAAAATTGGACGATACCTACATTGAAGCCGCGCGAGATTTAGGGGCAAATAAGCTTCAAACTTTGCTGAAGGTAGTATTGCCATTGACCATGCCGGGTATCATCGGCGGTTGCTTATTGGTATTACTGCCAGCATTAGGTATGTTCTATATTGCGGACTTACTCGGTGGCGCGAAAAACCTGCTGATTGGTAACGTGATTAAGAGCCAAGTATTGAATGCTCGTGATTGGCCATTTGGCGCCGCGACCAGTATTGCCTTGACTCTGGCGATGGCTGTAATGCTTTATGCATACTACCGCGCTGGTAAGTTATTGAATAAGAAAGTGGAGCTAGACTAATGGGCAAAACAGTTAGATTTAGCTTTATGAGTTTAGTGTATATATTTCTATACCTACCGATCATAGTGCTGATTGTAAACTCATTTAATGACAATAAATTTGGTATCAAATGGGGTGGTTTTACTACAAAGTGGTATCACGCACTAATTTCAAACGACAGCTTAGTTCAAGCCGCATGGCACTCGCTGAATGTAGCGGTTTTTTCAGCCACAGCGGCGACAGTGATTGGCAGTTTAACGGCTGTAGCCCTTTTTCGTTATCAATTTAAAGGTAAGCGTGCAGTTAATGGCATGTTGTTTATTGTGATGATGTCTCCAGATATTGTCATGGCAATTTCGCTACTTGCGCTATTCTTAGTCTTAGGCGCTCAGCTAGGCTTCCTTACCTTGTTGATTGCACACATTACATTTTGTTTACCTTTCGTTGTTGTGGCTGTTTACAGCCGCCTCAACGGATTTGATGTAAAGATGCTCGAAGCGGCCAAAGATCTCGGTGCTGGCGAATGGGTGATTTTGAGCAAAATCATTTTGCCATTGGCGAAACCGGCGGTTGCGGCTGGTTGGTTACTGAGCTTCACATTGTCATTAGATGATGTGATCATTAGCTCGTTTGTGACTGGTCCTACTTACGAAATTTTACCATTGAAGATTTATTCTATGGTTAAAGTCGGGATTTCCCCAGAAGTTAACGCTCTGGCGACCGTGATGTTAGTTGTTTCTTTAGCTCTAGTAATCACATCACAGTTGTTAGCAAGGGAAAAAGTGAAGTAGAATCGACATCTTGTAATACATTACGCGAAACAGAATGACAAATCGTCATTCTGTTTTTCTATCTAACGCCTAAAAATAGGCAACGTTTGGTTTGGAGCTAACGTCAATGAAAAAATGGGCTACTCTATTAGCTGGTAGTGCATGTGCGCTTTCTTTGTTCTCTGGAGCAGTAACAGCGGACGAAAACAAGGAACTAGTATTCATGAACTGGGGGCCGTACATTAACAGTGGTCTTCTGGAGCAGTTTACTAAAGAGACCGGCATCAAAGTGATTTATTCAACTTATGAGTCGAATGAAACTTTGTATGCAAAGCTAAAAACACACAACCAAGGTTATGATCTTGTTGTTCCATCCACCTACTTCGTTTCTAAAATGCGCGATGAAGGTATGTTACAAAAGATTGATAAGTCTAAATTAAGCAACTTTAAAAACCTTGATAACAACTATTTGAATAAACCTTACGATCCAAATAATGATTATTCAATTCCACATGTGGTTGCTATCACTGGGCTTGCAGTTAATACCGATATGTACGATCCCAATGATTTCCAAAGCTGGGGTGACCTATGGAACCCAGAGTTGAAAGGCCAGCTAATGTTGATGGATGATACTCGTGAGGTATTCCACATTGCCCTTCGTAAGTTAGGTTACTCAGGTAACACTACGGATGAAAAGCAAATTGATGAGGCCTACGCTGAGCTGCAAAAACTAATGCCTAATGTATTGGTATTTAACTCAGATAACCCTGCCGCTCCTTACCTCTCTGGTGAAGTTGGCTTAGGTATGCTGTGGAATGGCTCTGCAGCAGCGGCGCAAAAAGAAGGCTTGCCAATTAAGCTTGTTTTCCCTAAAGAAGGCGGTATCGGTTGGGTTGACAACTTTGCTATCAGTTCTGGTGCCAAAAACGTAGAAGCTGCACATAAGATGATCGATTTCTTGCTACGTCCAGAAATTGCAGAACAAATTTCTCGCGACACGGGTTATTTAACCGGCGTGAAAGCGTCTAATGAGAAATTTAAAGACAGCCCTGCTCTTTTCCCATCTCAAGATGATTTAGATCGTGTTGAATGGCAATCTGCCGTTGGTGAAAAAACCGTGCAGTATGAAGATTACTTTATGAAATTAAAAGCGGGTCAATAATTCCGAAAAAAGTATGAAATAGGCAGCACTAGCTGCCTATTTTCGTTAAAACTGGTATACTTTGCACTTTCGTATCACGCACCCTTGCCTAGTTAAGCTTTGGCACCGACTAAAATGGAAACGTAATGAAAAGCACATTGTATGCTGGCGCTATTTGCGCAACAACTCTATTCACTACGCCTGCAATGGCTGCAGATCAAGAGCTTTATTTTTACAACTGGTCTGAATATATCCCCCACGACGTTCTCGAAGATTTCACCAAAGAGACAGGAATTAAAGTCATTTACTCAACCTATGAGTCTAATGAAAGCATGTATGCCAAGTTAAAGACTCAAGGTTTCGGCTACGATCTTGTCGTGCCATCCACCTACTTTGTTTCTAAAATGCGTAAAGAAGGCATGCTGCAGGAGATTGACCACGCTAAGCTTTCTCATTTTGCTGATCTTGATTCTAACTATCTCAATAAATCGTTCGACCCCAACAACAAATTTTCTATCCCTTATATCTGGGGCGCAACGGGGATTGGTATTAATACCGATATGCTTGATAAATCACTGATCAAAAACTGGGGCGACTTATGGGATGCCAAGTGGGAAGGTCAGTTGATGATGATGGACGATGCTCGTGAGGTGTTCCATATTGCACTGAGTAAGCTTGGTTACTCACCTAATACGACGGATCCTGACGAAATTAAAGCGGCCTATCAAGAGCTTAAAAAGCTGATTCCAAACGTGTTAGTGTTCAACTCCGACTTTCCGGCAAACCCTTTTTTAGCGGGTGAAGTTTCTTTAGGTATGTTATGGAACGGTTCGGCGTATATGGCCCGCCAAGAAGGCGCTTCAATTGACATTATTTGGCCAGAAAAAGGCGCGATTTTCTGGATGGATAGCATATCCATTCCGGCCGGGGCCAAAAACGTTGATGCGGCTCATAAGATGATTGATTTCTTATTGCGTCCTGAGAATGCAGCAAAAATCGCATTAGAAATTGGTTACCCAACTCCCGTTAAAACAGCCTATTCACTGTTACCCAAATCTTTCGCCAATGATCCTAATATCTTCCCTCCACAATCTGTGATGGACAGCGGATTTTGGCAAGATGAGGTGGGAGAAGCGAATGTGTTGTACGACGAATACTTTCAGAAGCTCAAAGTAAATAATTGATCATATTCAATGTTTAGATAACACGCCTACTCTAGGCGTGTTTCTTTTTTGGCATTTCTAACCCTAATATCTCTTCCACTAACCGCGGAACTTCAATACTGGCTTTACCGTAGCGTTTTTCCTCAAACTCACTTTCAACGGCACTCGGTTCTAAGTTAATCTCAATGGTGTGCGCGCCGTGCATTATGGCATCATGAACAAAGCCTGCCGCAGGATAAACAACGCCCGATGTACCGATAGAGATAAAAAGATCAGCCGTCTCGAGTGCTGAATAAATATCGCCCATGCGTAGTGGCATTTCGCCAAACCAAACAATATGAGGTCGCATTTGAGCCGGAATTTGACAGCAATGGCAAAGCTCTCCGCTAAGAATATCGTTCTTATGATCTATTACCTGATTAGAAACACTGCAGCGTGCTTTAAGCAGCTCACCGTGCATATGAATCACCTGTTTGCTACCACCCCGCTCATGAAGGTTATCAATATTCTGCGTAATAATCGTTACGTTTCCCTCTAGCTCTTGCTCTAATTTACCAAGCGCGATGTGGGCAGCGTTAGGTTGTATTGATTCAGATTGGAGTTTTCGGCGACGCTGATTATAGAAATCCTGTACGAGATCGGGATCACGTGCGAAACCTTCAGGGGTCGCGACATCTTCTATTTTATGGTTTTCCCATAATCCGTCTTGGGCACGAAATGTTTTAATGCCTGATTCCGCTGAAATGCCTGCCCCCGTGAGGATCACGATATTCTTGTAGGGGAAATTCATACTATGTCCTTATTGCACGCTTTTTTGCTAGCTTAGCACCGATGCAATAACAACAGTAGTTTTGAGGGTTAGACCATAGTATAAAACCGCTATCAGTTGCCTATTTTCTGTGACATAAGTCAGTCTATTTGGCTTTTGGTGAACTCTGTTATTTTGACTAGCAGGGTCGGATTTAAAACTCAAATTGCAAGCATTAAAAAGGCCTCCCGCAGGAAGCCTTTTCTTAAGAGTAAACCGTGGATCAGTTTACGCCACGAGATTTCAAGAATTCAGCATAAGTGCCTTTGAAATCGGTCAGTTTGTTATCACGGATTTCAATGATGCGCGTTGCCAGTGAGTCCACAAATACGCGGTCGTGAGATACGAAGAACAGAGTCCCTTTGTAGTTCTCCAACGCCGTGTTGAGTGATTCGATCGATTCCATATCCATGTGGTTGGTTGGCTCATCCATCAACAGCATGTTTGGCTTATGCATCATTAGTTTACCAAGCAACATACGACCTTGTTCACCACCAGAGATGACCTTAACGGATTTCTTGATGTCATCTTGGCCAAACAACATGCGCCCTAAGAAGCTGCGGATCACTTGCTCGTCATCCCCTTCTTGACGCCATTGGCTCATCCAGTCAAACAGGTTCATATCTTCGGCAAAATCGTGCGCGTGATCTTGAGCGTAGTAACCAATATTCGCGTTTTCAGACCATTTATAGCTGCCGCTACGAGGCTCAAGTACACCCGCTAAGGTGTTAAGCAGTGTCGTTTTACCGACGCCGTTTTCACCAATGATCGCTACACGTTCGCCCACTTCAAAAATGGCGTTGAAGTTACTGAACAGATCGTTTTCAAAACCTTGGCTAAGGTTTTCAACTTCTAACGCGTTACGGAACAACTCTTTCGATTGTTCAAAACGAATGAAAGGGTTTTGGCGGCTAGACGCTTTAACTTCGTCCAATTGGATATTGTCAATCTGCTTGGCTCGTGACGTCGCTTGCTTCGCTTTAGATGCGTTCGCAGAAAAGCGTGCAACGAAAGTTTGCAGTTCAGCAATCTGTGCTTTCTTCTTGGCATTATCAGAGAGCAGACGAGCACGCGCTTGCGATGCCGCTGTCATATACTCGTCGTAGTTACCCGCGTACAGACGCAGTTCACCGTAATCCAAGTCAGCCATATGTGTACATACGCTGTTTAAGAAGTGACGGTCGTGCGAGATGATGATCATGGTGCAGTTACGTTGGTTTAGCGTATCTTCTAGCCAGCGAATGGTATCCATATCCAAGTTGTTGGTTGGTTCGTCAAGCAGCATGATGTGTGGTTCAGCAAACAAAACTTGCGCCAATAGCACACGCAGTTTCCAACCTGGTGCCACTTCGCTCATCAAACCAAAGTGCTGTTCAAGAGGAATGCCCACTGCAAGCAACAATTCACCGGCTTTAGACTCGGCCATGTAGCCGTCCATTTCCGCGAATTCAGTTTCGAGATCCGCAACCTTCATGCCATCTTCTTCAGTCATTTCAGGTAGAGAATAGATACGGTCACGTTCTTGTTTAACTTTCCACAACTCTTTGTGGCCCATGATTACCGTGTCGATAACCGTGAACTCTTCGTAAGCGAATTGATCCTGATTCAGTTTCGCCACACGTTCGTTAGGATCATAGCTAACGTTACCACTCGAAGGTTCAAGCTCTCCGCTTAGAATCTTCATAAATGTTGACTTACCACAACCGTTAGCGCCAATCAGGCCATAGCGATTACCTTCGCCAAACTTAACGGAAATGTTTTCAAACAGAGGCTTTGCGCCAAATTGTTGAGTGATATTCGCGGTGGAGATCAAAACCAGTACCTTAATAAATGTGAATTGTATAAAAAACTGCGCAACGTTACTTGTTCAAGGCTCGAACTGCAAGCGATGTTTTTGTTTCACTGCCGTTAAAAGAAATCTAACTATTTATTTTTGAATATAAAATGGTTGAAAAAGCGATAATAAGAAGCCACACCTAAAACGAGTAAAAGCAAAAAATCAGCTTTCACTTTTCGCATCTTTATAAGTAAGAAAATAAAAAATCGAACTGTGTTAGTCAGATTGGTTATAATCATCAGCCAGTTAGCACCAAGGCATGAGTTGGGTTATCATCCTTAATTTGGTTTGTCGCCACTAAAAATGGGCAATCAATGAGTTTAACTTGTCTGTACGGCGCTCTTCTCATCGCACAATTAAGAGACATTTCATGTTACTTCCCACACAAACAAGTTGGGTTATTTTAGCGGGTGGGCAAGCCAGCCGTATGGGTGGACAAGACAAAGGGCTGATTGAACTCAATGGCCAACCTTTGATTCAACATGTCATGAATAAGCTTAAGCCGCAATCTACTAACCTGACGATTAACGCTAATCGTAACCATGCACAGTATCGTCAGTTTGCGCCTGTCATTTCCGATACCATGGCTGATTACCCTGGGCCACTCGCTGGAATTCAGGCAGGGTTAACCCATGCACAAACCGATTGTGTCGGATTTGTCCCTTGCGATTGCCCGTTGATCAATGACGATCTTGTTGCGCGTTTTTGCCATGCTGCTCAAGACTCGCATGATATTTTAGTCGCCCATGATGGTCACTTCGCTCAACCCGTATTCACCCTTATTCACCGACGTGTGCTGCCAACACTGACTGCATTTTTAGAACGTGGCGAGAGAAAAATCACCCGCCTTTATCAAGAATGCCACACAGATTACGTTGACTTTAGCGACTCGCCAAACTGCTTTTTGAACCTCAACACGCCTCAAGATCTGGCACAATTTGGAACTTTGACATCATGAAATATCAAGCGCCTTCATGCCCTTTACTTGGTTTTGCGGCCTACTCTGGCACAGGAAAAACGACCCTGCTTGAAGCCTTATTGCCCAAGTTAAGGGCAGCAGGCCTAACATTAGGCGTACTTAAGCACGCGCACCACGATTTTGATATTGATAAACCAGGTAAAGATAGCCATCGGCTGCGTAAAGCGGGGGCAAGCCAGATGTTAGTTGCATCGCGCTATCGTCATGCAATGATGACTGAGACGCCAGAAGCCGAACCCGATTTCGAATATCTTTTGTCTCGCTTTGATTGCGATAAACTCGACGTAATTTTAGTTGAAGGGTGTAAAAACCTCGCCTTTCCAAAAATTGAATTGCACCGTGCTGAAGTAGGTAAACCTTGGCTATATCCAAATGATGAAAATATCATCGCTATCGCTGCGGATGAAGTTGTGAAAAGTGCTTTACCACAGATGGACATCAATGATCTCGATGCAATCGCGGCATTTGTTATTGAATATGTACAGCGTTGTAAATGAAATATCCTGCGCTATTTCGGTGGTGAAAGCGTGACAATTATCCCACTTAAAGGCAAAATCTAGCCCATTACATGTTGGTTAGTCATGTTTAAGCGCTACCAACGCCCCCCATTTTCAATCGGTTGATAGTAAGCGATCAGCCTTTGTTTATTTTCCCGAAATTGGGAATGACGATTTTAGAGAGATGATCATGGCTCGCACCATTTTGTACACTTACAAAAATGAAGATAAAACGCTGACTTTTTCTTACGAAAAGCATCACAACATTCAAGAAGCAGTAGCAGAAGCAGAAGGTATTGATATTACTGATTTTTTAAAAATGGAACAGCAGCTGGAAATGATTTCTGACGCAAAATCGGTACGCAATTACCGCGATAACCACTTTAAAAAGTTAGGCTTTAGCAAGCTAACACTGCAACAAAAAGAAAACGTAGGTGTGGGTAAAAAAGACACTAACGCCCAATAAACAGAACTTAGGTTAATCATTAACTTTTGACTGATATAAAAAAGGGCCCGTTTGATTATAGGCCCTTTTTGTTTGATTTTATGATTTGATATTCAGGAAAGCCGCACCACGTACACCGCCTGAATCACCATGTTTTGCTTTGATGATCTTCGGACATTTCGCGACAGAAAGCAGGTATTTCGGTACGCGTTTAGGCATCTCTTGGTAGATTAATTCAAAGTTTGATAAACCGCCACCGAGCGCAACAACGTGTGGGTCATTGGCTGTGAAAATGTTGGCAAAACAGATGGCAAGTAGTTCCATAAAGCGCTCAACATGCTCAACGGCTTTCGCTTCACCTGCTTCATTGGCGTGAATGATATCAATCGCTTTTTTGTGCTCGCCATAATAGTGCTCGTACAATAGCTCAAAACCGCGGCCAGAGAGATAACTGTCTAAGCATCCTTGTTTGCCACAACCACAGCCGAGCATCGGCGCGTTATCGCCAAGATGTAACCATGCATCAAGAGGCAGACGCATATGACCAAACTCCCCTGCGACGTGGTTACGACCAGAGAACACTTTCCCTTCATAGATAAGGCCGCCACCAAAACCTGTGCCGAGAATTAGGCCCATAACCGAAGGCTCATTTTTCAGCTCATCGTCCCATGCTTCAGAAAGCGCAAAGCAGTTTGCATCGTTTTCAATCTTCACGCTGCGGCCAATTTTTGCTTCTAAATCAGCGCGTAACGGTTTGCCTTTTGCAGCAGGAACGTTGACGGTTAATACCGTAGCATCATCAGCATCTTCCATACCTGGTAGGCCAAGGCCTATTTTACCTTCCACACCCAATTGCGCGTCATATTTATTCACCAACTGCGCAATGGTTTCAACTAACAGATTGTAGTCGTTTGTTGGGGTAGGAACGCGCTCCGTTGCTACGCGTTCTAACTTCTCATTAAACGCACCAAATTCAATTTTAGTGCCACCGACATCAAAGCCGTAGTACATGCAATCTCTCCTAAAATTTGCTCATCAATGAGCTAAAAATAAAACTTTGGGCATTATCCACAGAGCTCAGCCTACAATCCGTGACCAAGTACCAATTTATCTGGTCTATAGGTTCGATTGAACAATTACTCATCACCGAATCGATCAACTTTAGAGTCACGTCTCGCTTTGCTGCTGGTCGATGAAACGTTTCAAGACAGGCCTGCTCAAATCATGCTTTAGGCGGGTTTTGCTCAGCAAGTAACTTTCTCGAAACACTTCAAACCATTGGCTTAATAGCAGAGAGGCTTGATGCTCACCCACTTCAACCAATACCAACGACGCCACTTCAGCCGTTGATAAATGCTGCTCATTATCAGATTTACGCATCATATATTGCGATACGCTTTTAGGTGCGATAGACATCACCGGAAACGCATCCAAATAAGGTGATTTGCGAAACATTCGTCTTGCCTCTCGCCAGCTTACATCAAGCAATATCAACAGTGGTTTGCGTTTATCGTGCGCGCTCGGAGGGCTTTGCATTACTCGAGACTTTTCATCCACATACTCTTCGGGAAATATGACAACTGGTTGATAGACGGGATTATTCAACAGTGCTAGCATTTCCGTGTGAGGTTCAGTGCGATTCCACTGATAAACGTAAGTTTCTTTAATCACATCGGCAATTAGTCGACCAGTATTACTGGGTTTAAATACTTCATTTTCAGAAACCAGCAGTAATACTGCGATATCCGTATCCATATCCGGTTGATGGCCGCATAAGCAGTATTGCGTGGCGACCTGACAATAGGCACAACGTTCAACTTTCGCACCACGAGCTTGAAAAGGTTTGGTCGATAACGCTAAGCGATGTTGGAACAAATGGTTAAATGCGTGGATTCTCATAAATCAGGGCGGCAAGCTGGAAAGTGCTGCCGATTGTACTTACAGTACAAGCAGATTCCTAGCACAAGACCATTGAAGATGAGCCATTAAGTATGAACCTGAACCCTGAATTGATCCGTTTGAGCGTATTTTTCGCTGTATTTATGCTTTGTGCGCTGTGGGAATGGTCTTGCCCCCGTAAAGCACTCACCCAAAGTAAAGCCACTCGCTGGCTGAATAATTTAGGTTTGGTTGGTTTAAATAGCGTGTGCTTATCGCTATTGATGCCAGTGTTAGCCATTGAAGCCGCTTATTGGGCGCAGCAAAACTCGATTGGCCTTTTTAATTGGATGGATTTACCACAAGTGGCTGAAATTGCGCTGTCAGTGATTATTCTTGATGGCGTGATTTACGCTCAGCATGTGCTTTTTCACTTCTCTCCTTGGTTATGGCGTTTACATCGCATGCACCACGCTGACCAAGATATTGATGTGACCACTGGCTCGCGGTTTCATCCATTCGAAATGATTCTCTCTTTGTGGATCAAAATCACTTGCGTGATCATGTTGGGTGTCAGCCCATTCGCGGTATTGATATTTGAGATTGCGCTCAATGCGAGCGCGATGTTTAACCACAGTAATGCAAAATTACCGTTGAAAATGGACCGTTGGCTTCGTTGGTTGGTGGTGACACCTGACATGCATCGGGTTCATCATTCAATCATCGCACAAGAAACTCACTCCAATTTTGGTTTTTTCTTGTCGTGTTAGGATCGGCTATTTCGTACTTATCGTGCTCAGCCAGAATTGGGCCATAAGCAGATCATTATCGGCCTGCCACTCTTTCGAGAGAAGCGTGAGCAGTGGTTGGATAAAATGATTACTCAACCGTTTAGGGAAAAGTAATGTATAAAAATACTGGATCCGAATGTTACTGAGGCCCTAGAAATGCACTATAAGAAATGGTCAGTCGTTGGTTTAACTATTTTATTAATGGCTTGTAGCTCGATTTCATCAGTAGAAGTAGAAAGAGCCGATGTGAGCAATGAAGAGATTGAGGCCGTTGCAAATAATCAAGACTCTTTAGGTATACTGTTTCAACGCTGGCAAGGAGTGCCGTACCGATTAGGTGGTGAAACGTTGAACGGAGTCGACTGCTCGGCATTTGTGCAAATAGCGTTTAAGGATACATGGCAGATCCCTCTGCCACGAACCACACGCTCACAGAGTCAAACGGGTTTTGAGGTAAATTATCAAAATGCGCAGCGCGGGGATTTGGTCTTTTTTAGAACATCAAGGACGAGTAATCATGTTGGAGTCTATCTCGGAGACAAGAAATTCATGCACGCCTCTACGTCTAAAGGTGTGATGATCTCAAGGATGGATAATCCCTATTGGGCTTCTAAATTCTGGCAATTTAGGCGGATTATAAGCCCGCCTAACTCTAATTAGTGTCGCACTTCAATTAGTCGTACTTGAATTAGTCGTACTTCGCAACGGCACTATCGAACAGATTCTTCACTAAAGCGATGTATTCATCAAGAAAAAGGATCTGTTCATTGGTCGCAGGTTTATTCCAAACACCCGCCAATACTTCACTAAGGTCCGCTACTAAAGAATCAGCTTCTTTAAGTAACTGAAATCGAACACTGGAATGTAGCTCAGGGTTTTGTTCAAAAATAGCCATGATGTTGCTTGAAACCATGTCGGTCACAACATCTTCTACACTTTCAGCACCAATATCTCCGCCTGATGTGAACACATCAATATTAAAAGAGAGATGCTCTATCAGAGCCAAATAACCATCGGTTTCTACAACCACTTTAATTCTCCGCTTTACCGCTAGATTGCTAGTAATCACTGTACCTTCAATAATACTAAGCCATGTCAGCCCATTTTCACAGATTTGATAGTTTAGACGTTCAAATTTCCCGCGATTTCTTGATAAGCATCTATTTCATGAGTATTTATTTTCCCCAAAGTAGGATACGGCATCCTATAAATGGGGTTACTATACCC
>AEZC01000205.1 GCA_000257205.1 Vibrio ordalii ATCC 33509
GTGGGATCATGGGGCGCATACCAATAAAGTATAGAACTTTATTTTCTGTTATCGCTTATTCACTCGTTATACCAATAGAGAAAAGAAACAATAAAGTTTGAAACTATTGTAAAACCAAGCTTTGCAATCAATGAAAAAGAGACAATAAAGATCGAAACTTGTTAGAGTGCACTTCAGTCTAATGCGCGTAAGGGCTCTGCCCTTGCCCTGGATACTTCTCGAAAATGTGCATATAGACTTCGCTACAGGTCTTAGGCCACAAGTCATCGTCATAAGACTCAGGTAAGCTATCTAAAACTTCCTCAATCATATTTTTGTAACCGTTCACCAGTAGGAGCTTGATTG
>AEZC01000206.1 GCA_000257205.1 Vibrio ordalii ATCC 33509
ACGTCCGAAGGAGGCGTTGGATGAGCACAAATACATTCTGCAAGCGATCAAAAACGGCGATGAAGAACTGGCTGAGATGTTGATGCGACGCCATATTTCGGGCAGTCGAATCTTGATTGAACAGCAGATAGTAAAAGAGTAAGCCACAGGGCGGCGGGTAGAAAATAATCATGCATGCAATGAAGCAAACCAAGAACCACGAATAGAGCGGCCTTGAATAAGGGCGATAACCAAGCGATTGATTAGGAGAATCTCATGAGCTTAAGTCAGGGGGCGAAATTTAGACTCGCAGTTCAACAAAATGATCCGCTGCAGATTGTCGGCACGATCAATCCCTATTGCGCAATGATGGCCAAACGTTTAGGCCACCAAGCCATTTATCTGTCGGGTGGTGGCATCGCTAACGCTTCGTATGGTTTGCCCGATTTAGGTATCACCACATTAAATGATGTGCTGGTGGATGTTGAGCGCATCACCAATGCGTGTGATTTGCCTTTGTTGGTGGATATTGATACCGGTTTTGGCGGCGCATTTAGCATTGCTCGCACTATCAAAGCGATGGAGAAAGCGGGCGCTGCTGCCGTGCATATGGAAGATCAAGTTGCGCAGAAACGCTGCGGGCATCGCCCTAATAAAGCGATCGTCAGCCAGCAAGAGATGGTTGACCGCGTAAAAGCTGCGGTAGATGCACGAGTGAACCCAGAGTTTGTGATCATGGCGCGCACCGATGCGTTAGCGGTGGAAGGAATTGATAGCGCCATTGAGCGTGCCATTGCTTGCGTGCAGGCCGGAGCCGATATGATTTTCCCCGAAGCGATGACCACTCTTGAGCAGTACGATCGTTTCTCCACCGCGCTAAGCGCAGCTTGTGGTAAGTCAGTGCCGATTTTAGCCAACATTACTGAGTTTGGTCAGACGCCGCTCTACCAATGTACCGAGCTCGCTCAATCGAAAGTGGATATGGTGCTTTATCCATTGAGTGCGTTTCGTGCGATGAATAAAGCGGCTGAGAATGTCTATCGCCATTTATTAGAGCAGGGCAACCAACAAGCTTTGCTCGATAGCATGCAAACCCGTAGCGAGCTGTATGACTATCTCAATTACCACGATTACGAAGATAAGCTCGACGAGCTTTTTTCATCAAAGGAATAATAAAAACAAAGGAAAAGGAGTTCAACATGTCAAACGCACCACTGGGCGGCGCAGGTCTGCGCGGTCAAAGCGCGGGAGTCACCGCTTTATGTACTGTCGGAAAAACGGGGACGGGTTTAACTTATCGAGGTTATGACATCACCGATCTTGCCAACCATGCACAGTTTGAAGAGGTCGCTCATCTGTTATTGATTGGCCATTTACCTAATCAAAGTGAACTTGACCAGTACAAAACCCGCTTAATGGGATTACGAGGTTTACCGCAGCCGTTAAAAGCCGCGCTAGAGCTGCTGCCAGCCAGTACACATCCAATGGACGTAATGCGCACTGGCTGTTCAGTTTTAGGCAACCTTGAAACCGAGCACAGTTTTGCTGAGCAGTTGAGTGCGACCGAACGGATGTTGGCACTTTTCCCCGCCATTATCTGTTATTGGTATCGTTTCAGCCACCAAGGCATCCGGATTGATACTGAAGATCAAAGCGAAGCATGCATTGGTGGCTACTTCTTAAAAATGCTGACAGGAAAAGCACCGAGCGAGCTGCATAAGCAGGTGATGCATTGCTCATTGATTCTGTACGCAGAGCACGAGTTCAATGCATCAACGTTTGCCGCGCGCGTTTGTGCTTCTACGCTGTCAGATATTCACTCTTGCGTAACCGGGGCGATTGGCACACTGCGCGGCCCGTTGCATGGTGGAGCTAATGAAGCGGCGATGGCGATGATCGAATGCTGGCAAACACCGGACGAAGCTGAGGCCAATATTCTGCAAATGTTGGCTAATAAAGACAAAATAATGGGCTTTGGTCATGCCATTTATCGTGAAAGTGACCCGCGTAACGCATTGATCAAACGTTGGTCAAAAGCGTTATCTGAAGCGGTGGGTGATACGCATTTGTACGCGGTATCAGAACGTGTTGAAGCGGTGATGAAACGTGAGAAAGGCCTATTTTGTAATGCGGATTTCTTCCACGCTTCGGCCTACCATTTTATGGGTATTCCTACGCCATTATTTACCCCTATTTTTGTCATGAGTCGATTAACCGGCTGGGCCGCTCATGTGTTTGAGCAGCGCGCTAATAACCGAATTATTCGCCCAAGTGCCGATTATGACGGCCCTGAACATCAAGAGTGGATACCAATAGAGCAGCGTTAATGGGATGAAATCAAGCCATGCTCCTTTGGTGTATGGTTTGATGGTAGGTAAAACCTAGCTCGCTAGATGATGTTTTGAGTAGACAATATTTTGAACAGGCAATGTTTTGAACAGACAATGTTTTGAACAGACAATGTTTCGAATAGACAGTTTTATGGGTGGAATTGATGAGTCATCAAACGATCAACAGCCAATAACAAAAAAGTATTACCAGCGACCGCGCTGGAGTATTTTGATGCACGACAAGCGGTCAATGATATCCAAGCCGGAGCGTATGATCGGCTGCCTTATACCTCACGAATACTGGCGGAAAACTTAGTCCGTCGCTGTGAGCCGCACACATTGGTTGATTCACTGAAACAGCTGATTGAGCGTAAGTGCGAACTCGACTTCCCGTGGTATCCGGCACGTGTAGTGTGCCACGACATTTTAGGGCAAACCGCTTTAGTGGACTTGGCGGGGTTAAGAGACGCGATCGCTCAGCAAGGCGGTGATCCATCCAAAGTAAACCCTGTGGTGGAAACGCAACTGATTGTCGATCACTCACTCGCGGTTGAACATGCCGGCTTCGAAGCTGACGCGTTTGAAAAAAACCGTGCGATTGAAGATCGCCGCAATGAAGATCGCTTTCACTTTATTGAATGGTGCAAAACCGCCTTTGAAAATGTCAGCGTTATTCCGGCGGGTAATGGCATCATGCACCAGATTAACTTAGAAAAAATGTCGCCCGTCATCCAAGTGAAAAACGGTTTAGCATTTCCAGATACTTGTGTCGGTACTGACAGCCATACTCCTCATGTCGATTCATTAGGCGTGCTGGCGATTGGCGTCGGTGGGTTAGAAGCCGAAACAGTGATGTTAGGTCGCCCTTCGATGATGCGTCTGCCCGATATTGTCGGCGTTAAACTAACCGGTCAACGCCAAGCGGGGATCACTGCGACCGACATTGTGCTTGCCATTACGGAGTTCTTGCGAAATCAGCGCGTGGTGTCTTGTTATCTGGAATTTTTCGGAGAAGGCGCTCGCGCATTGACGATTGGCGATCGCGCAACGTTTTCCAATATGACACCTGAATATGGTGCAACCGCAGGCATGTTCTATATTGATGAGCAAACCATCAACTATCTCAAACTCACAGGTCGAGACGCGCAGCAAGTAGCCTTGGTTGAACTGTACGCTAAGCAAACCGGCTTATGGGCTGATGATTTGATTGAAGCGCAATACGAACGGGTGCTGGAATTTGATCTCTCAAGTGTACAACGCAATTTAGCCGGGCCTTCGAATCCTCATCGCCGCTTACCGACAAGCGAACTGACCGAGCGCGGTATTGCGGGGGCGTGGCAAACCAAAGAAGGCGAATTACCTGATGGCGCAGTGATCATCGCCGCCATTACTTCGTGCACCAATACCAGTAATCCGCGCAATGTCGTGGCCGCCGCGTTGCTGGCGAAAAAGGCTAATCAATTGGGTTTGGTTCGCAAACCTTGGGTCAAAACATCCTTTGCGCCGGGCTCAAAAGTAGCCAAACTTTATTTAGAGGAAGCTGGCCTGCTGCCTGAACTAGAACAGCTCGGTTTTGGCATTGTCGCTTATGCATGCACCACCTGTAATGGCATGAGTGGCGCGCTTGATCCTATGATTGAGCAGCAAATTATTGAACGCGATCTCTATACGACGGCTGTGCTATCAGGCAACCGAAACTTTGATGGCCGCATTCATCCCTACGCGAAGCAGGCTTTTCTTGCCTCTCCGCCATTGGTGGTGGCGTATGCACTTGCGGGTACGATTCGTTTTGATATTGAAAAAGATGCGTTGGGAACAGATGCGCAAGGCAAGCCGATTTACCTCAATGACTTATGGCCAACCGATGAAGAGATCGATGATGTGGTGGCGCGCCATGTTAAGCCCGAACAGTTCAAACAAATCTACATTCAGATGTTTAAATTAGATGAGCACATGGCCAAACAAAAGCCACTTTATGATTGGCGCCCCATGAGCACTTATATCCGTCGTCCGCCTTATTGGGAAGGTGCGTTAGCGGGTGAACGTCGGTTGTCAGCCATGCGACCTTTGGCGATTTTAGGTGACAATATCACTACGGATCATTTATCGCCATCGAATGCTATTTTAGCGACCAGTGCCGCTGGGGAGTATTTGCTCAAAATGGGCGTTCCGGAGCAAGATTTTAACTCCTATGCCACGCATCGTGGTGACCATCTGACCGCGCAACGCGCCACTTTTGCTAACCCCAAACTGTTCAATGAGATGGTGCAAGAGGAGGGCAAAGTAAAGCAAGGTTCGTTAGCGCGTATTGAACCTGAAGGCTTGGTTACCCGCATGTGGGAAGTGATAGAGACTTATATGGATCGTAAGCAGCCATTGATCATTATTGCTGGGGCCGATTATGGGCAAGGTTCGTCACGTGATTGGGCGGCGAAAGGTGTACGTTTGGCGGGAGTTGAAGCCATTGTTGCCGAGGGGTTTGAACGGATCCATCGCACGAATTTAGTCGGGATGGGTGTTCTGCCACTGCAATTTAAAACGGGAACAGACCGCCACACACTGCAACTCGATGGTACTGAACTTTATGATGTGGTGGGCGAAATTAAGCCGGGCGTCGATTTAACTTTAGTGATCACGCGTACGCAAGGCGCCAATAAGGGCGAACAGCAGAAGGTTACGGTGACTTGTCGTTTAGACACGGCTGATGAAGTCAGTGTGTATCAGGCTGGTGGCGTATTGCAGCGTTTTGCGCAAGATTTTCTGGCTCAATGACGCTAAGGATAAAGGAGTATCACGTGAGTAACTCATTAAAAATTCCGGCGATGTATATGCGCGGCGGCACCAGTAAGGGCGTGTTTTTTCGGCTTGAAGATTTACCCAAAGAGGCTCAGCAAGCGGGAGAGGCGCGAGATCAACTGCTGTTGCGTGTCATTGGTAGCCCCGATCCTTATGGCAAACAAATTGATGGCATGGGCGGCGCAAGTTCTAGCACCAGCAAAGCCGTGATTCTCTCCAAAAGTGAGCAAGCCGATCACGATGTCGATTATCTATTCGGCCAAGTTTCGATAGACAAAGCGTTTGTAGACTGGAGCGGCAACTGCGGTAACCTTTCTGCGGCGGTAGGGCCATTTGCGATTCACAGCGGTTTTATCGACCCAGAACGGATCCCTAATAACGGTGTAGTGACGGTTCGCGTTTGGCAAGCCAACATTGGCAAAACCATTCTCATCCATGTGCCAATTGAGCAGGGTGAAGTGCAAGAGTGTGGCGATTTCGAACTTGATGGGGTGACTTTTCCCGCCGCCGAAATTGCGGTTGATTTTCTCGATCCTGCCGATGATAGCGGTGTGATGTTCCCAACCGGAAATGTGCTCGACCAACTGCAAATTCCCGGCATGGGAACCTTGAATGCAACGCTCATTAATGCGGGTATCCCGACGATTTTTATCGATGCTCACGACATCGGTTATCAAGGTACTGAACTGCAAGAGGCGATCAACAATGATGATCATGCCTTGGCGATGTTTGAAGCGATTCGCGCTTATGGCGCTGTGAAAATGGGTTTGATTGAGCATATTGAACAAGCCCAACTGCGCCAACATACGCCTAAAGTAGCGTTTGTGGCAAAAGCGCAATCCTATTTGTCATCCAGTGGTAAAGCGGTATCGGCGAACGATGTCGATATTGTGGTGCGCGCGCTGTCTATGGGAAAACTGCATCATGCGATGATGGGAACGGCCGCGGTGGCCATCGCTTCAGCGGCCAGTGTCCCGGGAACGTTAGTGAATATGTTGGCGGGCGGTGGAGCAAAAGAATCGGTCACTTTTGGTCATCCATCCGGTACGCTGAAAGTGGGCGCTAAAGCCGTTTTACGAGAGGGTCATTGGGGAATAGAGAAAGCCAGTATGAGCCGCAGCGCGCGGGTGTTAATGGAAGGTTGGGTGCGAGTCCATCGTTAGTCGTGGTGTATGATGAGCTGAAAGGGCAATTGCCGCTAGGATTGGTGGTGCTCAAAGATAGCGGTAAGGTGGATGACCCAATGAGCTTGAGTGAGTTAGAAAAAGCGCTCCATCACTAGCGGCTACCCTATAGTTGACGATTAATCGAGGCGCCTCAGATGAATGAGGCGTTTTTATTGCCAATTTGCAATCCGCATTTTATTTGTTTCTCTTAGTTCATCGGTCTTATTTCTAAGACGAAATTATCGTTCAATCGAACAAAAACGCTACGCATGAAGATATATTTTCCAACCACTATCTTATAGAATCACGGCCAAAGCTTTATTCATTCAGAGCGCGAAATATGTCGTTAGTTATCATAACTCCTGCTTGTGAAAGTGATTTACCGAAACTGAATCAGTTGATGTATGACCTTCATCATGAGCATCACCTTGCTTGCCCTGAGCATTTCAAAACAGCAGAAGAGATTGAACAAGAAAAAAGCATTGCTCGTTATTTAGATGATCCGGAATGTTTGGTTTATGTTGCCAAAATAGACAACCAAATTGTGGGATTTATATCGGGTCACTTTTGCGAGTTAATTTCAAGCGTGAGCAAAGCGGTACCAATGGGCAGTATTGATGAGCTTTACGTTGAGCCACAATATCGTCAGCAGCATATCGCACAGCAGCTGTTTCAAAAAATGGAACAGACATTAAAAGAGTACGGTATTGCCCAAGTATTTGTCGAAGTGTGGGATTTTAACCAAGGAGCGCAATCTTTTTATCAACGTTCTGGTTTCTCTGCTCATATACATTGGTTAAGAAAGTCAATCGATAGCAAGTAATTCGATGATCATAGTCATGGATTTTTAATGTGTTAAAACCGTTTTCATTGTTGAGCTTTTGTTTGTTGTCGTTGTTCTGGTCAAGTGTTGGTTTCGCTCAACAACCCGTAATGCTACCAGAAAATATTCGTGGCGCCCTATGCCTAGTTAAGGCCGATAACAAGATCGTTCTTGTTAATGAGGTTATCACTAAGCAGATTTCGTTGCCGGGAGGAACCGTATCTCCCGGTGAATCTCCAGAGCTTGCTGCACAAAGAGAAACTTGGGAAGAAACAGGCCTTGTTGTAACGGTCGGCCACACATTGGGGTATACAGATACGGCTATTGTCTACAGCTGCCGCAGCGATTCCGATGTGATAGCTTTTGAGTCAAAAAATAGCCGGAATGGACATGAGTTGCCTATCTGGTTTGCACCTCACTATGGTGTTGAGATTGCTAGCGCGATGTTAGTTGATCCGTACCGGATTGATGCCCTTCAATATCGTTATCCAGAACAATGGGAACAGATTAAAACCATGTATCAGGATGCGCATAGTCAATCGGTAATGTATGTAGACGATCTTGTGGCTGCTGCACCACGTTTTCAGCAAGTTGAATTACGTTGGATAATGGGATTACAAAACGCAGTAATGGCTTTACCTGATAGCCTGAATGTAGCGGTTCATAAAATCGCCATTTGGATCTCTAAACTAAGCAACCCTTGGTTGCTGATTATTCTTTTCCCATTGGTTGCCTATTATTTAGGTAAAGCCTCTGTTTATAAAATATTTTTTGTGGTCACTGTAACTTCATTGTTGTCATTAGTGGCTCAGCAAGGATTTGCGTTACCAAGACCTCATGCCTATATCCCACTGTTGGAACTTTGCCAAAGTTACGGATACGGTTTTCCAAGTTTACCGATTGCAGTTTGGTTTGGCGTAGGGCTATCGCTATTGCGAGCTTTTGACCAGCTCGATTTCAACCGAACGTTTGTGGGTTTTATCGTGTTGATGGGGCTATTAATATTAGCCAAATTCTATGTCGGAGAAGCCTTTCTTACCGATATGGCGATCGGTGCCTTATTAGGTGCATTGGTGGCATGGCACATTGTTCGTTTGGACGCGAAATCTTATACCGATGTTAGAATATTGCTGAGCTCACGAGGAGTATGGTGGGGCTTAACCTTGGTTGCTGCACTCTTGGCGACACTCTGGCCTTTGCCGATTTTCACAGCGTGGTTGGCCATTTTATTAACGGCATCTGCCCTGGTGATGGCAAAGAGCTCTGAATCATTGCAAATCACTCCTCAACGGATGTGGCTAGTGATGATTTTGCTCTTAGCCATCAACCAAGGGCTGGGATTTGGTGCAACATTCGTGTCATACAGCAGTGTTCTTTCGTTAGTGGTGGAGACGATTCGCTTTCCGACGCTGATGCTTTTCTTTGCATGGTTATTGCGAAAATGCCGTGCTTAACGAATTCTTTAGATAAACATCCCAATAGAAACGCCTCAGCTGAGGCGTTTCTATTGCCTATTCGTGAGACTCACCGAGTACAAATTTTTCTATAGCAACTGCCACACCATCGTCGTCGTTACTGAGTGTAATATAGTCGGCCAGTTGCTTCGTTTGTTCCATCGCATTGGCCATCGCAATTCCAAGACCTGCGTATTGCAGCATGTGATGATCATTTTCAGCATCTCCCATACAAATAATGTGTTTAGCCTCGATAGCTAAGTGATCGGCAATCGCTTTTACACCAACGCCTTTATTACTTTGTGTATTTAGAAATTCGAGGAAGAAGGGGGCACTTTGTACAATGGTAAACTGCTGATAGAGTTCCGGAGGAAGTTGTTCAATGGCTCTTTGTAGCAAGCTAGGCTCTGCGACAATCATGGCTTTGATGATGGGATGATCATCTTCAAGCTGTTCAAAATCCATTTCCGTGATCGGCAGTCCGTTGATTCTTGCTTCAAGCTCGGTATATTCACTGATTTTAGGCGTGATGATACCATGAACTTGGCTAAAGGCGTGCGTATTCACGTTAAGTTGGCTAGCAAGGTTAGCGACCAATTTTGCAGAACGGCCATCGATAATGTTGTGATGAATAATTTCGCCACTACTAATGTTTTGAACCATGGAACCGTTGTAATAAAGGACAAAATCCTCATTTGAGTCTAAATGCAGTTCTTGCAACTTATCGCGCATGCCTTCAATTGGACGTCCCGACGCCAACACCACTTTTACGCCTTGTGCACGTGCTTTGGCGATAGCCTGTTTTGTTCTGTCGGTGATCTGTTTTTGGCTGTTGAGAAGAGTACCGTCCATATCTAAAGCGATGAGTTTATACATGACTTACCTAAATTAAGTGAAGAAGAAAGGCAGCAGCTTATGCAAGTTGAGTTGTGATCGCCACTGATTTAGTCAAATTTTCATCTGTGTGATGGGTTTAGTTTGACCTCTAGCAAGGCATCTATTAAGGTCAGCGACCTGCATTTTTTGATATTGAGTTAGGCTGAGTTTACGTTGTACAAAATTAATGAAATGTTTGAGACCATCCAAGGTGAAGGGGTATACACTGGTGTGCCTTCTGTTTTTATTCGTTTACAGGAGTGCCCTGTTGGATGCGCTTGGTGCGATACAAAGCAGACGTGGGATGCCACACCGCAAGACGAACGTCCTATCAATGAAGTTCTCACCAAGACACAAGATAGCCCAGCTTGGTGCTCAGTCAGTGCAGATGAGCTGGTGTTACTTTACAAAAAGCAGGGTTATAACGCCAAACATATTGTAATTACAGGTGGTGAACCATGCATTTATGATCTGCGTTCACTTGCGCAAGCATTTGAGGCAATGGGGTGTCACATTCAAATTGAAACCAGTGGCACATTCCCGGTTCAAACCTCGGCAAATACATGGGTGACAGTGTCACCAAAAATTGCAATGAAGGGCAAACTGCCTGTACTCGATTCAGCTCTGTTAAGAGCAAATGAGATCAAGCACCCCGTCGCAACGGCTAAGGATATTGAACAGCTAGATGCGTTATTGCTGCGAGCACAAGTTCCTGATTCAACGGTGATTGCTTTACAGCCCATTAGCCAGAAAGAGCGGGCAACCCAACTGTGCATTGAAACATGCATTGCGAGGAACTGGCGTTTATCGATTCAAACGCATAAATATTTAAGCATTGCCTGAGGAGAGGAAAATGAAAAAAGCCGTTGTGGTATTTAGTGGTGGCCAAGATTCAACAACTTGTTTGGTTCAGGCATTAAAAGAGTTTGATGAAGTGCACGCCATCACCTTTGATTATGGCCAACGCCATAAGCTTGAGATTGAGGTCGCCATCGCTTTAGCGAAAAAGTTAGGTGTAGCTGCACATAAAGTCATGGATGTCAGCTTACTCAATGAATTGGCGATCAGTTCACTCACTCGTGACGATATTCCAGTATCACACGAGTTACAAGAAAATGGATTACCGAACTCGTTTGTGCCGGGGCGTAACATTCTGTTTTTGGCCCTTGCGGGTATTTACGCTTATCAAATAGGTGCAGATGAGGTGATTACTGGTGTTTGTGAAACAGACTTTTCTGGTTATCCGGATTGCCGAAATGATTTTGTCAAAGCGATGAACAGTGCTTTGGTGCAGGGGATGGATCGCCCATTCCACATCAGCACACCTTTAATGTGGTTAAATAAAGCAGAAACTTGGGCATTGGCTGATGAATATGGCGCTCTCGATCTGATCAGGCATGAGACACTGACTTGTTATAACGGTATTATCGGAGACGGCTGTGGTGGTTGCCCATCATGTGAGCTGCGTAAGGCGGGTTTAAATGATTACTTATCAAGCAAAGAATCAATAATGAATGCGCTTTACAACAAGTAATCAATAGCTTAATGATTTATCGAATAACAAGTGATTTGATAAAGTGATGTGTAAATGGGTGTTCTACGCTTGACTAATCTAAGAATTGACCAATAGAGCACCCACTCACTTTAGCTAAAGATACATTTTAGCTAGATCGGCAGGCTCGACTTCTTTACCTTCTAAGCTTGCGTTCCAGTTGGTACCAATCAATACACCATCTTCATCAAGAGTAATCAACCAATCTTCGACGAAAATATCGAGAGGAATTTCTAACACTTCAAAGTCTGCCCACTCTTCAACATTGTGAGTTTGTGCGTCTTCTTTGGTTGACCAAAAAGGCATGACTTCACTATTTTCAAATTCTGTCGAGTCACAGGCCAGCCAACCGTCTTCATTTTTTAAACCCCACACTAGTTGGGTTTCTTTTGTTTGTTCAATAAACAATTCTAAGTTTGTTTGAAGGTCAGCAGTTAATTTGCTCATTATCTTTATCTCATAAGGTGATGACGCGCAAGGATAGCATTTTGTGCTAGTAAACTCATTATAATTTTAGAAAGAAAAGAGGCGATAACGCCCCTTTATTTGGACCTAATATCGATGCTACTGATCACGTTTAGTAAAAATCGTCCACTCTTCTTTAACCGAACCTTTATGACCAACGACTGTTGCAACGACCTTTCTATTCATCGCATGGCTTATTTCATCATCACCTTTTTCTGTCAGCTCAGTATCACCAAAACCAACAATTCGTACACGATTATCACTGACACCGTAGTTAATGAGGGCTTTCTCTACATTATAAGCGCGGTCCTTCGACAAGGCTAAGTTGTAACTTGGGCTACCAACTTTACTGGCATAGCCTTGCAACTCAATAGAAGTCGAAGGGTACTGTTTGAGAAAATCTGCCATTGAACGTATTTGACTGAGGAATGCAGGGTTGATTATTGAAGAGTCATTAGCAAATAAAATTCTAAGCTGAAGTTGCACCTCGGTTTTAGTATAAGTGCCGCATCCGTCGTTATCGATCTCAGCCCCAATCGGTGTGCTCGGACAGAGATCCCTAGCATTGATAACTCCGTCACTATCTTCATCATTCAGATCCTCTATTTGATTAGCTAGAGGTGTCTCAATATAAGAGTACTCTTCTTCAGCAACTGCATATAGAGAAGGAAATATAAGTAAATTTAATAGGATAATTAAAGGGTATCTGGACATCTTAATACTCCAAAGCTTCATGCCACTCGCTAGGAGTGTCAACACGCAACGCATCTAATAAAATACCAGTTACATTCATAACTCGATATTTAGCGTATTGTTCTTGATATTTTGCGTCGAGATAACCTTTACGAGCTTCAAACAGCTCATTTTCAGTGTTAAGCACATCAAGAAGTGTGCGTTTTCCTAACTTATACTGCTTTTCGTAGGCAATAACCGTTTCTGACGCAAAATCAACGTGATTTTCGAGATATTGTTTTTGTTGGCGTGTAAAATCCATTGCACTCCAAGAAAGGCGTAAACTCTCTTCTATTGAACGATAGGTTCTATCGCGTAGATCTTTTGCTTTATTCAATTGATACGCCGCGCTCTGCGAACGTGCAGAATCTGAGCCGCCGTTATAAAGGTTATAACGCATTCTCAGCATTGCACTGAATTCATCACTATCGCCTTCTATGCCACCGGCATCATCTCGCCAGCTTTGTTTCGCTTCAAATGATAGCGTAGGATAATTCGCCCCTTTGGTTTGCTTATATTGAAACTTGGCTGAATCGACATCAGCTAGTGCAACTTGTATTACGGGATGGTTTTTAATTGCAGTATCTAGAGCGATTGTGAGATCTTGTGGAAGTACTGCATTATCAGCGCGAGGAAAAAGAAGATCTTGAGGTTCTTCACCTACAATACGTTTATATTGAGAGTAAATATCCAACAGATTATTTTGTGCAGCTAACAAATTACTATTTGCTTTAGCTAAGCGAGCTTCTACTTGGGATAAATCTGCGGTCGAACCAATACCTGACTCTACTCGACGTTTAATGTCTTGATGGATTTGATTATGAATGCCTAGATTTTTTTCAGAAAGTGTTAATATTTCAAGTGCTTTGGTCGCATCAAGATAAACTTTAGCAACTTCCAATGCGATATCTTGCGCATCTGCAAGTAACTGTAAACGAACTGATTCGGCATCGGCTGAGGTACGATCAATGTCATTTAAAGTTGAAGAACCATCCCAAATTAGTTGGGTTAAAGTAATGGTAGCTTCTTTACGAGTTAGCTCATTATCAGTGCCAGAGGCTAAATCAACGGCTTCATAGCCAATACCTGCATCTAAGTCTATTTTCGGGAGATAAGCCCCTGAAGAGGCTTCACTATTATATCGTTTGCTCACATATTCGTTATATGCACTTTTAATGTTTGGGTTAGTTGCAAGGGTTATAGACACCGCCTGCTCAAGAGTTTGACCATATACAGAGATCGGAAAACTTAGTGCAATGGCGCAGCTCAACGTTTTCATGTTTGTCCAATTCACTCGGGCACTCCTCTAGGTACTTCTATTGAATTCTATTAGGCTGCAATATTGAGATGATTGATGGAAAACAAGTAAAAAATAGCAGTGGACCACCATTAAAAATAGTAACACGTTCATTATTTTAGTGACTTTAGTAAAGAATCGTACACCTTAAATGTCAATTAATATTAATTAAACATGTTAATTGTTCCTATAATGAAGTACAGCTTTAGCGTGATATTAGTTCAAGCGGGGCAATGTGTGAGTGACCTCAGCATTTATGTCACGCAAGAGAGTGTAAAAACTGTTTTTCCTTTGTATCACAGGTGTTAAATGCTAATTTATCACCATTAGAAATGACAAATTACATAGCAAAGATATAGGTATGTAAACTGTCGTATCGTTGTGAATTCGGAAGTTATTCGAGGCATTTTATGGAACTTGGTCCTTTTTCTTTAGGTACAACCTTAACTTTCGGTCAGTTGATCGTTGTGGATGCAAATGGAAATGTGCGAGTGCTTCAACCTGGGGAGTCTCCTCTACCTGGTGAAATAACCATTAATAATAGCAATCCCGGCCAAGACAGCGATAATGCGGTACAAATATCCAGGGTGAATTCCGATGGTAGTAACGCAGATATAACCGATGATATTAATGAAATTTTTGCCGCATTAGAGCAAGGCCAAGATCCAACCCAGTTAGGTGATGAACTTGCCACTGCAGCAGGTGAATCGAACGGTTCAAGCCCGACGGGTTCAGTTAGCATCGCTCGCGACGCTTTGGAAACCATAGCCGCAACAGAATTCTCTACGTCAGCACTCACCGCGCTAGGCCTCTCTGAAACACAAAGTTTAACGTTATTAGAAGGCTATTCTCAAAGAGCTTTGGGGGCAATAGTAACCGGCACGAACGAT
>AEZC01000207.1 GCA_000257205.1 Vibrio ordalii ATCC 33509
GTACGACTGCGGTCTCTCAAATCGCAGCATCGCTTCTTGCCTGAAACTCGGGCCGTCCACCATCTCGGAACTCCTCACCCGCTTTAAACAAAGCCAACTTGGCTGGCCTCTACCCGAAGGTTGCAGTGACACAGAACTCACTCAGGTGTTGTATCACGGCAAGAAAGCCTGTCGCGATAAGGTGATGCCAGACTTTACGCAATACGCTGTCGAACTCAGACGCAAAGGCATGACGAAGATGCTGCTCTGGCAGGAATATCATGAGCAATATCAAGAGCAAGCCTACGCTTACACTCAGTTCTGTGAACACTTCACTCGTTGGTTCAAAACCCAAAAGCGCAGTATGCGTCAGCTCCATGTGGCAGGTGATAAGCTGTTTATCGATTACTGTGGGCCTCGGCTTCAGGTAGTCAATCCTGACACAGGCGAAGTGCGCGAAGCAGAAGTGTTCGTAGCAAGCTTAGGCGCGTCCAACTACACTTATGTGGAAGCCTTCCCCAGCCAAGGAAAGTCTTACTGGTTAGAGGCGCATGCCAATGCCTTCGAGCACTTCGGTGGCGTACCCCATCTCTTGGTCCCTGATAATCTACGTAGCGCAGTCACCAAAGCGAATCGTTATGAGCCGAGACTGAACGACAGCTATCAGAAACTGGCGAATCACTATCAAACCGCCGTAATGCCAGCCCGCCCTTACAAACCGAAAGACAAAGCCAAGGCAGAGAATGCCGTGCTCCTAGTGGAACGTTGGATCATGATGCGACTTCGCCATCAAACCTTCCATACCTTCAAAGAGCTGAACCTCGCCATCCGTGAGCTTATGAATGACTTAAACGAACGTGAGATGAAGCAGTATGGTGCGAGCCGCAAAGCACTGTTCGACAAACTCGATAAACCCGCGTTAAAGCCACTTCCTAAGCAGCGATATCTCTATACCGAAACCAAGCGAGCCAAAGTTGGGCCTGATTATCACATCGAATATCGCCGTCACTACTACTCGGTTCCCCATCAACTGGTTGGCCATCATGTCGAGCTGGAAGCCTCCAACCGTCTGGTGCAGATCTACCACCAAGGTAACTTGATCGCTCAACATCCACGCAGCCAAAGGGAACGTGGAAACAGCACTCAACCAGAGCACATGCCGAGTAACCATCAATATCAAAAGTGGTCGCCTGGACGCTTGCTCAACTGGGGAGCCAATATCGGCCCAGCCACACGAGAGGTCGTCAATAAGATGCTGAACGCCAAACCTCATCCAGAGCAGGCCTATCGTTCCTGTCTTGGGCTGCTCAATCTGAGTAAAATCCATGGCGAGTCGCGCCTAGAACAAGCCTGTAAAGATG
>AEZC01000208.1 GCA_000257205.1 Vibrio ordalii ATCC 33509
CAATTTTTTTCCAAACTTGAAGTAATTCATTAGTTACTAAATTAGGAAAATTCTTGGCACACTTATGTCCACAAACGTGTTAGCTCGATATTCACAATAAGCAGTAAACTCCAAGTGACTACCCTTCCATCCTTCCTCGAAGGGAGAGGGGTTTCCCAAAACGTGTTTGGCAATGATCAAATTTCATTACCCTGTGGTCAAGGATTGGTCTTGGCTTTTGCTGTTGCCACCTTTTAAGTGGTGTTATTGTTGGTTTTTATTGTTCAATACGTTGATTAGAAATGGAACTTTCACTGGAAGTATTAAGCCTGTTGTTTTTGGTTGCAGGGATTGCAGGATTTATTGATGCGATGGCGGGTGGTGGCGGTTTGCTTACTTTGCCGGCTTTGCTAGCAGTAGGCGTGCCACCGACTCAAGCACTGGCTACCAATAAACTGCAAAGCTCCTTTGGTAGCTTTTCGGCCACCCTCTATTTTGTGCGCAAGGGCGTTGTGAGCTTAAAAGCGATGCGACTCGCGATTGCCTGTACTTTTGTCGGCGCTGCACTAGGTGCAGAAGCGGTGCAGTATATTGATGCCTCTTTGTTGACCAGCCTTATCCCGCTACTGCTGATCGGCATCTCGCTTTATTTTCTACTTGCGCCTACAACCAAAACTCACAGTGGCCCCGCGCCTTTGTCTGAAACCGCGTTTGCTTTTACGGTCGGCTTTGGCATCGGTTTTTATGATGGCTTTTTTGGCCCCGGTACAGGTTCGATCTTTACGGTCTGTTTTGTCGCTTTAGGCCATTTTGGATTGGTCGAGGCGACCGCGCGGACTAAGGTGCTGAATTTTACCTCTAATATTGCGGCGCTGACGTTTTTCTTAATTGCCGGTTTACCGATTTGGCAGATAGGTTTAACTATGGCCGTGGGTGGGTTTATCGGTGCACGCATGGGGGCAAAAGTGGTGATCAGTAACGGTCAGCGTTGGATTCGTCCTTTGGTGATCACCATGTCGATGTTGATGGCGCTAAAACTGCTTTGGGAGCAACACCATGCAGCGCTGTTATCCATGCTTGCCCACTAGCGCTGCGATAACGGCTGGCGCTTAAGCGGCGTTATTTATTCAGTGCAAAAGTGGGCAGTGATAAGTGCCAGCGGATCGCGCCAAGTCGAATGATTAAGGTTGAGGCCACTCCAGCCAGAAAGGCACTTGAGCTATCGTAGCCCATCGCCAGTGCTGTGGTATGAAACAGACCGCCGATGATACAAGCTGTAGCATAGACTTCGCTGCGCAGCACCATTGGAATTTCACGGGCCAGTACATCGCGAATAATACCGCCGCCACAGCCAGTGATAACACCCATGATCACCGCAACCATAGCCGAGTCTTGATAGTTCATCGCCTTTTCAACACCAATGCCAACAAACACCGCTAAACCGATTGCATCACAAACGGGTAAGATCCACCAAGCAACGCGTTTAGGCCTGCGAACCAGCAGCATGGTGAGTAAACAAGTGATGAAAATGACCCAAAGATAAGTGGTGTCTTTTATCCAGAAAACTGGCGTTGCACCCAATGCCATATCACGAATTGTTCCACCGCCAATTGCAGTCACGCTCGCAAGCACGACCACGCCAAACGGGTCCATTTTTAATCGACCAGCTAATAAAACACCAGAAATGGCAAAGATAGCCGTACCAAATAAGTCAATAAAATAGAGCAGCATGGAGTCCATGTTACTGGGTTCTCTTTAGTCGTTAATGGAATGAAATTCGGGCGAGAATTGTACGAGATTTTATTACGCAAGCGTTAGCGTTTTTGGCGAACGACGGAAAAGTACTCACATACTTCTTCTATCGCTTGCCGTGTTCTGGGCGTTGGTCGATTTAACCAATCTGAGGTCAGTGCCCACACAAACCCGTTTTGTACAGCGGGTAGTTGCTGTTGCCACTTTTGCCACATCGTGCCATTTTCTATCGCATGTTCTGAGGTGAAAATTACATCAGGTTTAGCCAGCAGCACTTGCTCAATCCCAACTTGAGGGTAGGGGGATGCGCTGTTGGCAAAAATATTTTCGCCGCCACAAAATTCAAAGACTTCACTAGGCCAACTGCCTTTGGCCAGTGTGATGATCGGTTTTTCACTGAGTTGATAGAAATAACGAACTTTACTTTGGCTGCCATAACTCTGTTTCAGAGTGAGGAGTGATTGACGAAAATCACGCGCCGCTTGCTGGCCGATGCTTGGATCATCGGAAAATTGGCTAAGTGCTTCAATATTATTGGCAATGTCATCGAGTTTTTGGGTTTTTGTCGTATAAATCCTCAGCCCCAACTGCTTTAATTTATCGAGCTCCTTCGCCGGATTGCCCGCAGGCCAAGCAATCACTAAATCCGGTTTCAGGGTAAGAATACGCTCTATATTCAACCCTTGGTAATTGGCCACTTTTTCGAGTTTGAGTGCTTGTGCCGGGTAGTCACTGTACTCGCTGACGGCCACCAATTTATCACCAAGGCCAGCGGCAAAGGCCAATTCCGTGGCATGAGGCGCTAAGCTAATGATGCGTTTAACTTGCGCTTGAACTGGAAAAGCCACGCACAGCGTGACGACAATATTGAGAAACAGTAAACGCATCTAAAATCCTTGGTGAACGAGCAGCAGTATCATGCTCTCTAATGCTATCCACGCGAAAATACGCCAAGCTAACAGTTTTTGGATTTGCGCAAGGTGGAAGGATGATGGGGCGATTCGTCCGCCTATTTTTACGCGCAGGGCTTTTTTATCACCGTAGATGGCTGGGCCGCCTAAGGCTAATGAGAGTTTATTGCCGACGGCGGTTAACAGCCATGCAGGCCCCGGGAGTGGCCATAAGCGGCTTTGTTGTAACATGGCTGAGAAGGTGTTTGATGCGTTGCGACCAATGATAATCAATAGGCTAAATAGGCGCAGTGGCACAAAGTCAAGCACAGCCAGCAAGCGTACCGATGGAATACCAAAAGGATGAAACGCCGTTCGCGAAGGGGCCCAAGCTCTGGCGAGTTCAGCGATCAGACGGTACATCAACGCGCCAATACCGCCAAGACAGGCGTACCAAAATAGCACCGCGATCACGTTGCGCCCATAGCCAATAATGAGGGTTTCAGCCCCCGCCTTACCTAACCCCAGCGCTGACAAGCTATCGGTTTCACGATTGACAAAAGGGGCAAGCACGCTGCGAGCGTATTTTTTGTCTTCTTTGCTGAGTGCATCGATAAGCTGATTGGCTAATAACTCTTGGCTACGCCAATCAAATGCGAGTAATAGTAGCGCTAAATCAAATAGTTGAGGTTGCCATACCAAAGGTTTTAACGCGACTAAAGTGACCCATGCGGGTAAGCACATCAATAGCCAAGCCAGTGAGCCGGAAAGTAGGCTTTGTGAATAACTGCTACTGGTATTGACTTTATCCGCTAATATTTCCGCAAATTTTCGCCACAAAGTGACGGGATGAGCGTTACGCGGGATGGGTAAAATAAGATGAAAGGCAACCGCTCCCCACATCACGAGGAGCGTACCGTTGCCATACAAGTAGGTGATTAACTCGTCCATGTTGAGTCTGTCACTGCTTACTTAAGCAGTTCGACCATCTTAATCACCATTTCTGATGAGCTTTGTGCGGCAAGCGGTAAAAATTCATCAAAGGACATTGGCGACGCCTTATCGGCTACATCTGAAATGGCGCGAACGACCACAAAAGGCACTTTGAATTGGTGACAAGTTTGTGCAATTGCTGAAGCTTCCATCTCAACCGCAATCACGGTTGGGAAGTGTTGGCGAATAAAGCTTTGACGCTCAGCGGTACAAACGAAAGCATCCCCGGTACAAATCAGGCCGCGTACCGCGTGCTTATCCTTGATGTGTGTGAGTGCTTGTTCTGCAACGCGGATCAATGCATCATCCGCTTTGAAAGCGGCTGGTTGACCTGCCATTTGCCCCATTTCATAGCCAAATGCTGTTACATCGGCATCATGGTGACGAACTTCGCTTGAAATGACTACATCACCCATGGTTAAGCTTGAATCGAAACCACCGGCAGAACCGGTGTTAATCACTACATCTGGTTGGTATTCATTAAGTAAAAGAGTGGTGCCAATGGCTGCGGCGACTTTACCAATGCCAGATTGTAGCAGCACCACATCCACCCCATGGATTTGACCTGAAAAATAGGTGCAGCCCGCTTTGCTGACTTGTTGAACATTGTCGATTGCGTTTTTTAATATCGCGACTTCTTGCTCCATCGCGCCAATAATGCCGATTTTCATGAGGTTTCTCTTATTCGGTTAGTAGTAAATATTCGGTTAATAGCTAAATTGGCCGAAGTTTAGCACGAAACTTTCCGCCAGTGCGATATCGAGCAACTATTCAATCAAGCCTGCTTTGGTGAGGTTTTCTCGCAGTGTTTCTGCTCGCTTACGATTGACGCCCATATCGGAATAACCCATGCGCGATTCAGATCGTACCATTAAACGCCTATTCTCTATCTTAAGTTCAAGATCATCCACAAATCGCCAAATACGACTGGTGCATTCAATGCGGAGATAATTGCCCTCTTTCACCGCCGTTTTAGAGCGGGGAATAGAAAGCGCAACCGCTTCAATTTTATCTAAAGAGACGCCTGTTTTGAGGATAAAGGGAGAGAGCGAGAACGCGTTACGCTCATCTTGAGTCGAAACGCAATTCGGTTTATTTCCGCAAGGGGTCGCAGTGCGATCGGTCATGGTTGTTACTCCTTGGCTGCAAGCGGTTAACGTGGCAAACATCAGTAAACTTAGTACTACGCGCATGATGGTCCTTATCAAATCAATCCTCATTGCCAATCACCAAAATGCAAGCGAGCTGCAGCCGATGGTTTAAGGAAAATGGTTTAAGAAAAATGGCCTAAGAAAAAAGGATTCACGTTACCATGAATCCTTCAAGGATATTAAGCAGTTAAGGCTTAAAGACCTAAGTAGTCAAGTATTCCTTCTGCGGCTTTGCGCCCTTCGTCAATGGCCGTGACGACCAGATCGGAGCCGCGTACGGCATCCCCACCAGCAAAAATTTTTTCATTACTGGTTTGGTACTGGAACGATTGCTGCGACGCGGCCTTAATGCGTCCCCATTGATCAAGTTCAACGCCGAATGGCTCAAGCCATGGCATGGCATGTGGCTGAAAACCAAACGCCATAATGACGGCATCGGCTGCCAACACATGTTCGCTGCCCGCAACGGGCTCGGGCTTGCGACGCCCAGCCGCGTCAGGCTCCCCCAAAGCGGTTTGCACCACTTTAACGCCACTCACTTGGCCTTGTTCATTGACCTCAATGGCGAGCGGTTGCAGGTTGAAGATAAATTCTATGCCTTCTTCTTTGGCATTTTTCACTTCTCGGCGTGAACCCGGCATGTTCTCTTCATCGCGTCGGTAGGCACAAATCACTTTGGCGGCATGTTGGCGAATGGAAGTACGCACGCAATCCATCGCAGTGTCTCCGCCTCCAAGTACCACGACTTTTTTGCCCGCCATATCAATAAATGGTTGGGGTGATTCCAAACCCATCACTTTATAAGTATTTGATACTAAGAAGGGTAGGGCATCGTAAACACCGTTTGCCTCTTCATTTTCTAGCTCTGCACGCATGTTTTGGTAAGTCCCGACACCGAGAAAAACCGCATCATATTCATTAAGCAGCGTTTGCAGTGTGATGTCTTTACCTACTTCGATGTTGAGCTGAAATTCGACGCCCATCTCACTGAAAATGCGGCGGCGGTTTTCCATTACGCCTTTTTCAAGTTTGAAAGAGGGAATACCAAAGGTTAGCAAGCCACCAATTTCAGGATAGCGATCAAACACCACAGGCTTCACCCCGTTGCGCACTAAAATATCGGCTGCGGCTAGGCCGGCTGGGCCTGCACCAATGATCGCCACTTTCTTATCCGTCCACTCCACGTGCGACATGTCTGGTTTCCAGCCCATCTCAAACGCTTTGTCGTTAATGTATTTTTCGATGTTACCTATGGTGACCGCACCAAAGTCATTGTTTAGGGTACAAGAACCTTCACAGAGGCGATCTTGTGGGCAGACTCGCCCACACACTTCGGGCAAGCTGTTGGTTTGGTGCGATAGTTCAGCGGCTTCAATAATGCGCCCTTCGTTGGCCAGTTTTAGCCATTGCGGAATGTAGTTGTGCACTGGGCATTTCCATTCGCAGTAAGGGTTGCCGCAATCTAAGCAGCGATCCGCTTGATCGGTCGCTTGCTGTTTGGTAAAGGGTTCGTAGATTTCGACGAACTCGATTTTGCGAATAGTGAGCGGCTTTTTTGCCGGATCAACTCGATTCACATCAATAAATTGGTATACGTTCTGGCTCATTAATCTGGCTCCTTCCAATTATTGCGCTTGAACGCGAAGTTCGGCGGCACTGCGGCTTTGATGTCCGAGTAGGGTTTGCAGATCCGCCGCTTGGGGTTTGATGAGATAGAACTTTGGAATCCATTCATCAAAGTTCGCTAAGATCTGTTCAGCATGCACCGACCCCGTCTCTTCCAAATGCTCGGCAATTAAACCACGTAAATGTTCTTGGTGAATGTAGAGATCTTGCAATGAAATAGCCTCTACTGATTCACTGTTGACTCGACCTTGGAAATCACCGTTTTCATCCATCACGTAAGCAAAGCCGCCCGTCATACCCGCGCCAAAGTTAACGCCTGTTGCGCCCAAAATGGCGACGATTCCGCCTGTCATGTATTCGCAAGCGTTATCACCAGCGCCTTCGATAACTGTGATAGTGCCAGAGTTACGCACACCAAAACGCTCTCCCGCTTTGCCAGCCGCAAACAGCTTGCCGCCCGTTGCACCATATAAACAGGTGTTGCCGATGATCGTAGCGTCGTTGCAGTTAAAAGCGGTACCAAGGTGGGGTTTGATGACCAGCTTTCCGCCTGCCATCCCTTTACCAACATAGTCATTGGCATCGCCAGTAAGGTAAAGCTCAACACCACCCGCGTTCCATACGCCAAATGACTGACCTGCTGTGCCATCGAGATAAATTTTAATCGGCGAGGCGGCCACGCCTTGGTTACCATAACGTTTGGCGATTTCACCAGATAGGCGAGCACCGAGCGAACGGTCAGTATTTTGTACGTTGTAATACAAGCTGATCGATTGTTGTGCTTCAACTGCAGCTAAAGCGTCATCGACAAATTGTTGGTTAAGTTGTCCTTTATCAAACGGTGTATTGGGTTGAGTCCAGTAAAGCGGATGACCCTGAGCCGATACTGGCGCTTCCAATAAACCGGATAAGTCCAATTTGCTTTGCTTGGCGGTCATCCCTTCAAGCACTTCCAGTAAATCGGTGCGGCCAATCAGATCGGTGAGCTTTTCAACGCCCAACTGCGCCAAGTAACCACGGACTTCGTTGGCAAGACCGATGAAATAGTTCATCACCATCTCAGGTAAGCCTTTGAAATACTCTTTACGCAGCGTTTCATCTTGCGTTGCTACGCCCGTCGCACAGTTATTAAGGTGGCAAATCCGTAAAAATTTACAGCCCATCGCGACCATAGGGGCAGTGCCAAAACCGAAGCTTTCAGCACCTAAAATCGCGCCTTTAACCACGTCCAGTCCTGTTTTTAGACCACCGTCAACTTGAAGTCGAATTTTGTGGCGTAGGCCGTTTGCGACTAACGCTTGTTGGGTTTCAGCAAGGCCGAGTTCCCAAGGGCTACCCGCGTATTTTACCGAGGTGAGTGGGCTAGCCGCTGTACCGCCGTCATAACCGGAAATAGTGATAAGGTCGGCGTAGGCTTTGGCAACGCCAGTGGCAATGGTGCCAACGCCCGGCTCTGAAACCAATTTGACCGATATCAGCGCTTTTGGGTTAACTTGTTTGAGATCGAAAATCAGCTGGGCTAAATCTTCAATTGAATAAATATCATGGTGTGGTGGTGGTGAAATTAAGGTCACGCCTTGCACTGAATAGCGCAACTTGGCAATTTCTGCGGTCACTTTATGGCCGGGAAGTTGGCCACCTTCACCCGGTTTTGCTCCTTGCGCCACTTTAATTTGCAGTACGTCAGCATTGGCGAGGTAATGCGGAGTCACGCCAAAACGCCCTGATGCGACCTGCTTAATACGGGAGTTACGTTCAGTGCCAAAGCGGCGTGGATCTTCTCCGCCTTCACCAGAGTTGGAATAGCCGCCTAAGCGGTTCATTGCGGTCGCTAACGCTTCATGAGCTTCTGGGCTTAAGGCGCCAATCGACATCGCCGCGGAATCAAAACGTTTAAATAGCTCCGTACTGGGTTCGATTTTTTCCAGTGCTAGCGGTGTCGCTGATTTTTTTAAGCGCAGTAAATCGCGTAGCATCGCGACGGGGCGTGCGTTGACCTGCTGGGCAAAGCTTTGGTAATCGGCGCTTTCACCTGATTTAACTGCGGCTTGTAAGGTACCAACCACATCTGGGTTATAGGCATGGTATTCACCACCATGCACGTATTTTAATAAGCCACCTTGTTCGAGCGTTTTACGTTTGGTCCACGCTTTGCGCGCTAAATTAAATAGATCTTGTTGGAAGTCTTCGAAGTTAGCACCTTGAATACGCGTGGTGACGCCTTTAAAACACAACTGAACTACGTCGCTATGTAGGCCAACCGCTTCAAACAGCTGCGAGCAGCGATAAGAGGCGACGGTTGAAATGCCCATTTTCGACATGATTTTCAATAAACCTTTGTCGATACCGTAACGGTAGTTTTGCATCACCTCGCGATAGCTTTTTTCCAACGTGCCATCATCAATCATTTTGCCGAGCGTTTCGTAGGCCAAGTAAGGGTAGACGGCGGTTGCGCCAAAGCCGATTAAGACCGCAAATTGATGAGGGTCACGTGCGGTGGCGGTTTCGATAATGATGTTTGCATCGCAGCGTAAATTGGCTTCGACTAAGCGAGTGTGTACTGCGCCCACGGCCATTGCCGCTGGGATCGGCAGTTTATCCTTATGCAAAGCGCGGTCAGATAGTACGATCAATACCGATCCTTGGCGTACGGCCTCCTCTGCTTGTTGGCAAAGTTCGAGCAAAGCTTGCTTGAGATCCTTATGCTGTGGATCGTAATTGATGTCTAAAATGGTATTGCGATAGTGTTTGTCGCTGAGCTCCAATAGCTGTTGCATGTCGGAATAGAGCAAGATAGGTGAATCAAAGGTAACACGATAAGCGTGACCATCGGTTTCACAGAACACGTTCATCTCTTGGCCGATGCTGGTGGCCAGTGACATCACGTGTTTTTCACGTAGTGGATCGATAGGCGGGTTCGTAACTTGGGCAAATTTTTGGCGGAAATAATCGGTGACCAAGCGCTCTTTCGAAGAGAGCACCGCCATCGGCGTATCATCACCCATTGATCCCACCGCTTCTTGGCCTACATCTCCCAGTACGCGCAGTACTTGATCAATCTCTTCGTTGCTCATTGCAAACTGTTTTTGATAGGTCTTCAGCTCGTCATTGTCAAAGCTGCGCTCGCCCACCAAGTCGTCACTGAGTTCAGAAAATGGCGTTAATCGGTGGACGTTATTTTTCATCCACTCGCCATAAGGGTGGCGGCTTTTGAGATCGTTATCAATTTCACTAGATTGCCACAATTTCCCATGACGGGTGTCGATCACCAGCAGTTCTCCGGGCCCAACGCGGCCTTTTTCAGCCACTTCATCGGGTGCGTAATCCCAAATTCCGACTTCAGAGGCGAGGGTGATGAGTTTATCTTTGGTGATCACATAACGCGCAGGGCGAAGGCCATTGCGATCAAGGTTACAGGCAGCATAACGGCCATCCGATAACACAATGCCAGCCGGGCCATCCCATGGCTCCATGTGTTTTGAGTTAAAGTCGTAAAAGGCACGAAGGTCTGGGTCCATATCAGGGTGATTTTGCCACGCCGGCGGCACTAACATACGCATGGCACGGAAAATATCCATTCCCCCCGCTAAAAACAGATCGAGCATATTGTCTAAGCTTGATGAATCTGAACCGGTTTCATTGACAAATGGCGCGGCGGTTTGCAGATCCGGTAGTAGGGGAGAGGCAAATTTATAAGCCCGTGCTCGCGCCCATTGACGGTTCCCTTCGATAGTATTGATTTCACCATTGTGCGCTAAGTAGCGGAACGGCTGTGCCAGTGGCCAACGCGGCTGTGTATTGGTTGAAAAGCGTTGGTGGAACAAGCAAATGGCTGATTCCATCCGTAGATCAGCTAGGTCAAGATAAAAGCGCGGTAAGTCAGCTGGCATGCACAAGCCTTTGTAAACAATGACTTGAGTTGATAGTGAGCAAATATAGAAATCACGATCTTCGGTGATCTGTTTTTCAATGATCTGTTTTTCAATGCGACGACGAGCAATGTAAAGGCGTCGTTCAATATCTCGTTCACGCCAACCCGCTGGAGCACTAATAAAGACTTGTTGAATATCAGGCACGGATTCGGCAGCAATAGGGCCAAGTACAGCTTGGTTCGTTGGTACGGTTCGCCAACCTGTCACTGTGAGTGTTTCTTGCGCCAGTTCTTTGTTGATAATATCGCGCGCTGATTGCGCTTTGACCGGATCTTGGCTGAGGAAAATCATACCAATCGCATACTGTTTGGCGAGCTTCCAGCCTTTTTCTTCAGCGATGAGTCGTAGGTAACTATCTGGTTTTTGTAGTAATAGACCACAGCCATCACCGGTTTTACCATCGGCTGCGATACCGCCACGGTGGGTCATGCGATCTAATGCTGAAATCGCGGTTCTGACTAATTTATGGCTGGTTTGGCCTTCCATGTGGGCGATCAAACCAAATCCACAGTTGTCTTTCTCTAAACTTGGATCATATAGAGCCATTGCAATTCTCCCTTTGCTTCTCTGTCATCCAGACAGTAAATGACTAACTATTCTATTTTTGTTGTTTTAAGTGGGTAATTATGCGTTCATTCTCAATTTAAATTTTAACAAAAATGATTATTTTAATTTTCACTGACTTCACAACCTATAGCTTATGGTGCAAAAGGTCAAGTTGTTGGTGAAAAATCATGTTGCAATGGGATTTACCACCTAATCTTCTGAATAAATTGAATGCATTCAATAGGATAGTTTTTCTAATGTCACAGTTTTGTAACATTGAAATCTCATCAAATAAGAATCAGCCATAAAAAAGGCCAGCATCAAATGCTGGCCAAAAAGTAGAACGTTGGAAGGAATCATCGCTGCTCAGCGCTCTAGATCACTTTGAATCAGCGAAAAGAGCGCGAGGCATTAGGCTGAAAGCATCAATGAATCGGCTTTCGCTTCTAAGTTGGTATTGCCCATCAAATAAGCGTCGATCTCGCGTGCGCACTCGCGCCCTTCATTGATACAACGTACGACTAACGATTGTCCTGTGCGCATATCACCGGCAGCGAAAACACCTTTTTGGCTGGTCGCAAAACCTTGTGTCGCCACATTGCCACGCTCATCTAATTTAATATCAAGCTGAGCAAGTACCCCATGTGGCTCTGGATGTAAAAAGCCCATAGCAAGGAAAGCCATATCACATGCAATAATACGTTCACTGCCCGCGACTTCATCAAAATTCGGGCGCTCGCCCGGTTTTGCCTCTTGCCAAACGATATCAGCAACACGTAGCCCCGTGACTTGACCTTGCTCGTTGCCGAGGAACTCTTTGGTTAGAATATTCCAATGACGTTCGCAGCCCTCTTCGTGGGAGGTTGAGGTGCGCAAAATCATTGGATATTGCGGCCAAGGCATATTGGCTGGGCGTTTATTGGCTGGGATCGGCATGATTTCAACTTGCGTGATGCTCGCGGCGCCGTGTCGGTTTGAGGTTCCGACACAGTCAGAACCAGTATCACCACCGCCAATCACCACCACATGTTTGCCCTTAGCGTGGATCTCGTCAGTTTTAAGATCCATGTTATTCGCGCGGCGGTTATTTTGTGCCAGAAACTCCATCGCAAAATGAACCCCTTTTAACTCGCGCCCCGGAATCGGCAGGTTACGAGGCACGGTAGAGCCACCCGTAAGCAAGATGACATCAAACTCTTGACGCAGTTGCTGTGCGTTGATATCAACACCGATATGTGCGTTTACTTCAAACTTGACGCCCGCTTCTGCCATCAAATTGATTTTGCGATCAATAACGTCCATACCCAGTTTGAAATCCGGAATGCCAAAACGCAGCAGGCCGCTGACTTTTTCATCACGTTCAAATACAGTAACTGAGTGACCCGCGCTGTTCAGCTGCTCAGCTGCGGCTAAACCTGCCGGGCCAGAGCCAATGATAGCGATGGTTTTTCCAGTACGAGAACGCGGCTTTTTCGCTTTGGCATAGCCTTCGCGATAAGCCGTTTCCACGATGGTTTTTTCGATATTACAGATGGTAATGGGATCTTGGTTGATCCCGAGTACGCACGAACTTTCGCAAGGTGCAGGGCACACGCGACCAGTAAACTCGGGGAAGTTATTGGTTGAGCTTAAGATCTTCCAAGCTTCTTCCCAACTATCACGATAAACGGCATCGTTAAATTCAGGAATAATGTTACCGATAGGGCAACCGTTATGGCAAAACGGTACTCCGCAGTCCATGCAACGAGACGCTTGAGAATTAATTTTGCTACCAAACTCTTCGTTGAGGACAAACTCTTGGTTGTTTTGAATGCGAACCGTTGGATCGAGCTTCTTTGGTAGCTCACGACCATGTTCTAAAAATCCAGTAGGCTTACCCATTTATACGGCCTCCACTTCTTCCGTTTGTACTTGCGCAGCTGCAGCCTTGCGTTTTTGAAGAACCGCTTTGTAGTCACGCGGCATCACTTTCACCATTTGGGTAAGGTTTGCTTCAAAATTATCAAGGAATAACTGAGCCACTTCACTTCCTGTGAACTGAACATGCTTGTTGAGCATCTCACGTAGCAGATCGGTATCTTCTTGTTGCAGTGGGTCGAGATCAACCAATTCAGCGTTAAGCTTAGTTTCGAAGTCTCCATGTTGATTCCACACGTAGGCTACACCGCCGCTCATACCCGCCGCAAAGTTACGTCCTGTCGAACCGAGGATCACTGCGACGCCACCTGTCATGTATTCACAGCCGTGATCGCCGATACCTTCTACGACCACTTTGGCTCCTGAGTTACGCACGCAGAAACGTTCTCCAGCAAGGCCGCGAATATAGGATTCACCAGAAGTTGCGCCATAGAAACAGACGTTACCCACCACTATATTATCTTGCGCAATGATGGTTGAGCGCGTGTCAGGGTAGAGCACTAACGTACCGCCAGATAAACCTTTTCCCCAATAATCGTTGGCATCACCTTCCACTTCAAACGTCACCCCTTTAGCAAGGAATGCACCGAAAGATTGTCCTGCGGAGCCGTTGAACTTGACTGTCATAGGCTGAGGTAGACCTTGGTCTTTGTATACCTTCGATATTTCGTTCGACAGCATAGTACCCGTGCTACGGTCAGTGTTGACGATAGGGAAGACTGCGTTAACCGTTTCGCCTTTCTCAAGCGCGGGGTTGGCTACTTGAATTAGCTGACGATCTAGCACGTTTTCTAGATGATGATTTTGTTTGGTTTGGCAATAAACACCATCTTCTGCACGAGGCTCTTGAATGTACAACACTGGTGACAAATCGAGGTTTTTGTATTTCCAGTGGTTGATGTTGTCACGCACTTTCAGTTTATGCGATTGGCCAACCATTTCATCGATAGTACGGAAACCCAGTTCAGCCATGATTTCACGTAAGCCTTGCGCCATGTATTGGAAGAAGGTGACCACATCGTCTACGCGGCCATCAAAGCGCTCACGCAAGGTTTTGTTTTGTGTCGCAATCCCTACTGGGCAGGTGTTTTTATGACACTTACGCATCATGATACACCCTTCAACCACTAGCGCAGCGGTGGCAATTCCCCACTCTTCCGCGCCTAACAATGTCGCCATTGCAAGGTCACGTGGTGTTTTCATCTGACCGTCACTTTGCACCACAATGCGATTACGCAGGCCATTTTTAAGCAAGGTTTGGTGCGTTTCAGCAAGGCCGAGCTCCCAAGGTAAGCCTGTGTGACGAATCGAAGACATCGGTGATGCACCCGTGCCGCCATCATAGCCAGCAATTAACACCACATCCGCTTTGGCCTTAGCCACACCGGAGGCGATAGTACCAACCCCGGCTTCGGAAACTAATTTCACGTTGACGCGGCCGGTACGGTTCGCGTTTTTCAAATCAAAGATCAGTTGCGCTAAATCTTCGATCGAATAAATATCGTGATGCGGTGGTGGTGAAATCAGACCGACTCCCGGAGTCGAGTGACGCGTCGCACCGATCCAATCATCGACTTTATCACCCGGCAGTTGCCCACCTTCACCAGGTTTCGCGCCTTGAGCCATTTTGATCTGTAGCTCATCGGCATTGGTGAGGTAGTAAGAGGTCACGCCAAAACGACCAGAAGCGACCTGTTTAATTGCAGAGCGTTCCCAATCGCCATTTTCTTTGCGTTCAAAGCGTGCTGGATCTTCACCGCCTTCACCCGAGTTGGATTTCGCGCCAATACGGTTCATCGCCACGGCTAACGTTGAGTGCGCTTCGTAGGAGATTGAACCAAATGACATGGCACCGGTTGCGAAGCGTTTTAAAATACGTTCAATCGGTTCCACTTCCTCAATAGGAATCGAACCGGCTGGATTTTTAACAAAATCAAGCTGGCTACGCAGCGTGGCAGCGTTGTCGCCTTGGTCATCTACCGCTTTCGCGTATTGCTTGAACTGCACATAATCTTTGTTACGTGTTGATTGTTGCAGCAACGAAATCGTTTCAGGATTAAACAGGTGTTTTTCGCCACGCTGTTTCCACTGATAAACGCCGCCAACATCCAACACTTGCACTGGAACTTCGCGAGTCGGGTAGCCCACGCGATGGCGAACTAACACCTCTTTTGCGATGTCATCAATGGTCAAACCTTGGATGCGCGATACAGTGCCAGTGAAGTACTTATCTACCACTGATTTGCTGATGCCCAACGCTTCAAAAATTTGCGCACCGTGGTAAGACTGCAGGGTGGAAATGCCCATTTTGGAGAAGATCTTCAGCAGCCCGCCGTTGATGCCTTTGCGGTAATTGTCAAACAGATCTTTCGCTGCAATGGTCGGGTCGAGTTTTTTGACTCGTTGTAAATCGATAATGGTTTCAATGACTAAATACGGGTTAACCGCATTTGCGCCATAGCCAATCAATGTCGCAAAGTGGTGTGTTTCACGCGCGTCGCCGGTTTCTACCACTATGTCACATTTCGCTCGTAAGCCTTTACGGATCAGGTGGTGATGAACTGCACCGACAGCGAGCATTGCAGGGATCGCCGCATGGTTTGAGTTTACCGCGCGGTAGGTCAATAAAATAATCGAGTAACCATCGATAACCGCATCTTCTGCATATTGGCAAATGCGTTTCAGCGCACGTTCCAATTTGCCTTGATCTTCACTGGCTTGAAATACGATATCTAAGGTTTTCGCTTGCAGATGTTCGTTATCAATAGCGCGCAGTTTCTCAAGCTCAGAGTTGGAAAGAACCGGAGATTCCAATTCGACTTTTAAGCAGTGCAGGGGCGTCTCTGTCAGTAAGTTCTGATCTTTACCGAGGTAAGTATTGAGCGACATCACCATTCTTTCACGGATCGGGTCGATCGGTGGGTTGGTGACTTGAGCAAACAGTTGCTTAAAGTAGTTGGAGAGATGCTGTGATTGATGCGAAAGCACTGCCAGAGGCCAGTCTGCCCCCATGGACGAAAGCGGTTCATAACCGGTTTTTGCCAAAGGAAGAATGATTTCATTCACCTCTTCTGAGCTGACGCCAAACGACTGTTGGCGTGACATTAGACGCTCAGGAGCAGGTTGGCTGTACTGGTTGCTCGCTTCAGGCAGTTTGTTCAAGCTGAGGAGGTTCTCTTCAACCCATTTGGCGTAGGGCTGCGCATTGGCAATGCTGTCTTTCACTTCCTCATCAGAAATGATGCGTCCTTGCTCTAAATCTGCGACAAAGATGCGTCCGGGCTGTAAACGGCCACGGTATTCCACGTTCTCTGGTGCAATTTCAACCACGCCAGATTCAGAAGCCATGATCAGAAAATCATCTTTAGTCACGGTATAACGTGATGGGCGCAGGCCGTTACGGTCCAGTGTTGCGCCAACTTGTACACCATCAGTAAAACAGACTGATGCTGGGCCATCCCACGGTTCCATGACGTTAGCATGGTATTGGTAAAATGCGCGGCGGGTTGGATCCATATTTTTATTTTCTTGCCACGCTTCAGGGATCATCATCATCAGGGCGTGTGGCAGGCTGCGGCCAGACAGAACCAGTAACTCTAATGCCATATCGAAGTTGGCGGAATCTGAACTGCCTTCTTGGCAAATTGGCAGCAGCATGTCGATTTCAGCTTGTGTAAACAAATCTGATTCGAGGATCGCTTCGCGCGCTTTCATCCAGTTTAAATTGCCGCGAACTGTGTTGATTTCGCCGTTGTGCGCAATGTAACGGAAAGGCTGAGCTAAGCGCCATTTAGGGAATGTATTGGTCGAAAAACGAGAATGCACCAGTGCCAGCGCGGTCACCATGGTCGGATTTTGTAGATCAAGGAAGTACTGCGGTACTTGCTCTGTGGTGAGCTGACCTTTATACACCAAGGTTTTGTAAGACATGGAGTTGATGTAAAAATCATCACCAATGTTGGACACACTTTCTAGGCAAACGCGAACGGTATAATTACGCAGTACATACAATTTACGCTCTAATTCAGCAGGCGTGGTACTTGGGCCACCGGAGATGAAAACGTGCTCAAATTGAGGTTCAGTGCTAAGTGGGTCTGCGCCAATCATTGAGTTATCGGTTGGCAAAACGCGATAACCCAGTACTTCTAAATCGAGTCTCTTGGCGTTGCGTTCTAAAATATCACGACACTGGGCGCGTTTGTGCTCATCTCTTGGAAACAGCACCACGCCGACGCCGTACTTTTCAAATGAAGGCAGTTTTAAGCCAAGTTTAACGGTCTCTTCAAGTAAAAACTCATGAGGCTTTTGTAATAAGATACCTGCGCCATCACCAGAACATGGGTCACAACCTTGGCCTCCACGGTGTTCCATACGAGCAAGCATGTCTAAAGCTTGAGTCACAACTTGGTGAGACTTACGGTTTTTCAGGTGGGCAACAAAACCGATACCACAAGCGTCATGCTCCAATTCAGGAGTATATAGACCTTGTGAATCCTGATCTCTATCTACCATAGATACATCCTTCCAGTTCAATTTAGACGCACGTGTGCTAAGGCATACTTAGCGATGCGGCTTGTCCTTTAATTGTTATCAATCTAAACCTGCCTGTGTTGGCGGGTTCGAATCCTTTCCGTCTCTCGCCGGAAAAATATGGCGAGAAAAACATTCCTTAGTGATATTCAATTTATTTATGCCACTTGCTAGTGGTTTGTATAGGAGGGGGGCGAATATCACCGATTTTTCCACAACTATTTATGTAAGGAATATCACAAAAAATAGGGCGGATGTGTAAGTATCCTACAATTTTGTTTATAGGAATTCCAACGAAAACTCATTTTAGTCGCCCATTTTTTCGTTAAAAATGCATGCACCGTTTAACATTGGTGCAACATTAAGCAAATAACGCTGTTTTTATGAATGTTTATTGATTTTTGTTAGGTTGGAGAGTGTTTGATACGGCTACTCTTTGTGAATTTATTTTGCAGGGATGTAATTTAGTTACATAGATCTAACTGAGATTCATTACTATCTATAAGCGGTATTTATTCAATGCAATTACATCAACTGGTTAACACGATCGGCCAAGATCTGCAGCGTCGTTATGGCGAAAAAGTTCACAAGCTGACCTTGCATGGTGGTTTTAGCTGTCCGAATCGAGATGGCACGATTGGGCGAGGTGGCTGTACCTTCTGTAATGTCGCTTCTTTTGCTGATGAAGAAACACAAGCCCAAAGTATTGAGCAGCAATTGACAGAACGCGCTGGTGAAATCAAACGTGCCAAAAAATATCTCGCTTATTTTCAAGCTTATACCAGTACCTATGCGGAAGTGCAGGTGTTGAAAAATATGTATCAGCAAGCGCTTCAATCGGCTGACATTGTTGGGTTATGTGTTGGCACTCGGCCTGATTGTGTACCCGATGCTGTGCTCGATTTATTGGCCGATTATGTGCGACAAGGTTTTGAAATTTGGCTCGAACTGGGTTTGCAAACCGCCAATAATCAAACGCTAAAACGGATCAACCGTGGTCATGATTTTGAATGTTATGCGTTGATCACTGAGCGTGCTCGAGCCTTGGGGATCAAAGTATGCACACACCTCATTGTAGGGCTACCTAAAGAAACGCGTACCGATAATCTTCAAACCTTAAAGCAAGTCTTAGCGGTAGGCACTGATGGTATCAAGTTACATGGGTTGCATATTGTTGAAGGCAGTACGATTGCCAAAGCGTGGCGAGCAGGAAAATTACAAGCGCCAACGTTAGAAGAGTATGTTGCCATTGCGAGTGAATTGATTCAAATGACGCCGCCTGAGATCATTTATCACCGAGTCTCGTCAGCCGCCCGGCGGCCGACCCTGCTTGCGCCACTGTGGTGTGAAAATCGTTGGCTTGCGATGACCGAAATAGGCCGAGCACTTAATCAAGGTGGCGGGCAAGGCTCACGCTTAAGTCGAGCGTTTGTCTATACGCTTCCAAACAGCTAAAGATTCAAGCAATTTCGCAAATCCTTGTGATTAACTTGGCTGACGAATCGACGTTAAACGCGTTAGACTAGTGGCACTTTTATTACATGGAAGTGTTTAATGAAACCCATGAAAAACCTTGCCCAGTACTATGTCGACCTATTGGTCAAACTGGGCATTCTCCGTTTCTCCATTCTTCTTGCGCTCGCTTTAGTGGCCTTGGCAGTGGTGGTGCAAGTTGGTATCACGCTGGTGCTCAATGGTTATGTTGATGATATCGACATCGTTCGTTCCGTCTTTTTTGGTTTATTGATCACGCCTTGGGCAGTTTATTTCCTTTCAGTGGTGGTCGATCAGTTAGAAGAGTCACGTCAACGTCTCTCGAAGTTGGTTTCTAAGCTCAAAGACATGCGCTCACGCGATCAAGAGCTCAATTATAAGCTTCAGCAAAATATCGAAAAACTCAACCAAGAAATTGAAGAGCGAATTAAGGCAGAGGAAGCGCGTGAAGAGGCGATGGCCGATTTAGAAAACGAGGTCTATCAACGCGAAAAAACGCAGCTTGAATTGGCAGAAAGAACCGCCTTATTACGCTCTTTTATCGATGCTTCTCCTGATCTGATTTACTACCGTAATGCGAACGGCGTCTTCTCTGGCTGCAACCGGGCGATGGAAGAGCTAACGGGCAAGCGTGAGCATCAGTTGGTTGGGTTAACTCCATGGGATGTCTATAGCAAAGAAGTGGCGCAACAGATCGTTGAAACTGACGAAAAAGTGTTTGCCGACAATCAAGCCATCACTTATGAGCAGTGGCTTGAATACCCTGATGGCCGAAAAAACTATTTTGAACTGCGTAAAGTCCCTTTTTACAGCAAAGATGGCCGCCACTTAGGGTTGGTGGGCTTTGGGCGAGACATTACCGAACGCAAACGCAACCAAGAGTCTTTGGAAAAAGCGAGCCGGGATAAAACCACCTTTATTTCGACCATCAGCCACGAATTGCGCACACCACTCAACGGTATCGTTGGTTTGAGCCGCATGTTGCTCGATAGCCCCATGACCCCAGAACAGCGTAAGTACATGCAGACTATTAATGTCAGTGCCATTACGTTAGGTAATATCTTCAACGATATCATTGATATGGATAAGTTTGACCGCCGAAAACTAGAACTACTGCCAGCGCCGTTGAATTTTGAAGAATTTGTTGTTGAAATTGAAAGCATCTCGGCGTTGATGGCAGAGCAAAAAGGGCTTAGGTTTGATCTCGAACGGCTCAGTGATTTACCTGTTGCGATTGAAGTGGATGCGACGCGCCTGCGTCAGGTACTGTGGAACCTGATAAGCAATGCGATGAAATTTACCAAAGAAGGCGGCGTAGTCATGACGGTCTGCGCCGACATTGAGGATAAGTTTGCGCATATTACCATGGAAGTTGAAGACACTGGCATTGGTATACCAGAGGCTGAACTCGATAAAATTTTCGCCATGTATTACCAAGTCAAATCGGGTAAGGACAATTTGCACGCTGTTGGCACGGGGATTGGCTTAGCGGTATCTCGCCAGTTAATCAACTTAATGGATGGTGATATTTCTGTGAGCAGTGAAGAAGGTTTTGGTAGCACCTTCACCGTTTCAATTCGTGTGCCTTTGGCACAAGATGCCCAATTCAAACCAACGTTACCCGTTCCTCAAAAAAGTTTAGCCATTTTTATGGTTGAAGATATTGAGCTCAATATTACAGTTGCTCGTTCTTTGCTAGAAAGTTTAGGACACACGGTTACCGTCGCTATGACAGGTGAAGAAGCCAAACAAAAATTTGTGCCGCAAGAGTACGATCTGGTTTTCCTCGACATTCAACTGCCAGACATGACCGGGTTTGATGTCGCTGCGTTTTACCGAGAAACCTATGATAACCTTCCGCCACTAGTCGCATTGACCGCCAACGTATTGAAAAATAAAGTTGAATATCTAGAGAAAGGGATGGATGACGCGATCAGTAAACCATTGTCAGTACTGGCGATTCAAGAGGTGATTGCAAAATTCACACATGGTGAGGCGATTCAACTTGTCGGCGCTAAAATTAAGGCAGCCTCAGAAGAACACAGTGAGTTGCATTTGCTCGATCTTGAAATGCTTGAGTCTTATATCGATATTGTTGGCCCAAAACCTGTGTTGGAAAGTATCCAAATGTTCGAGCAGATGATGCCCAGTTATGTTGAAGTGCTAGACTCCAATATGGTAGCAAAAGATCAAGCAGGCATTGTTTCAGAAGCACACAAAATCAAGGGTGCTGCGGGTTCAATTGGTTTGAAACACATTCAAAACGTTGCACAAAAGGCACAGTCGCCAGAGTTACCAGCTTGGTGGGAAAACATTGGTGACTGGATAGATGAAATTAAAAATGGCTATCAACACGATATTCAAGTCTTGAAACAATGGGTAGCTCAAAGGTAATGGTATGAAAAAAATCGGGTTGGCTTCATTAGTTATGGCGCTACTATCTGGCTGTAGTTCACCGCAAGTGAATTGGCTGCAGGAAGCCGTGATGAGAAATTACCGTCGATGAAAAAAAGCCCTTTAACCTGAGGTTAAAGGGCTTCTAACTATCTTAGGATAGACGTTTAGTCTTCTAGATCACCACAGAAGCGGTAGCCTTCGCCATGAATTGTGGCGATGATCTCTGGCGTACCTGATACTGATTCAAAGTGTTTACGGATACGACGAATCGTCACATCTACTGTTCTGTCGTGTGGTTTCAATTCACGGCCAGTCATCTTTTTAAGCAAATCTGCGCGAGTTTGGATTTTTCCTGGGTTCTCACAGAAGTGCAGTAAAGCGCGGAATTCTGAGCGAGGAAGCTTGTAGCCTTCACCATCCTGATTCACTAAAGAGCGGCTATTGATATCCAATACCCAACCGTTGAACTCATATTTTTCCACACTGCGTTTCTCTTCTTGAGTCGTATTGGTATTCATTGAACGACCTAGAAGATTACGAGCACGAATCGTTAGTTCACGTGGGTTAAATGGTTTAGTGATGTAGTCATCAGCCCCGATCTCTAAACCGAGGATTTTATCAACTTCATTATCACGACCAGTCAAAAACATCAGTGCAACATTAGCCTGTTCACGAAGCTCACGAGCTAACAGAAGGCCGTTTTTACCTGGTAAATTGATGTCCATGATGACCAAGTTAATGGGGTTATCAGACAGCACATGGTGCATCTCTTCACCGTTACTGGCCTCAAAAACAGCGTATCCCTCTGCTTCAAAAATACTCTTAAGAGTGTTACGAGTTACTTGCTCATCTTCAACGATAAGAATCTACGGGGTTTGCATTGGCGGTACCTAAACTTGTGAAAAAATTGTGCTAATAGAATTAATTGTAGGCAAATAATTACAACATACAGGTAATCTGCTGCCGATAATAAACTAAAGTTTTGAAAAAAACACTTACTTCAGTTGCCCGCCGTCCTTAGGCATAGCTTGCATTGAGGTCTCCATACCCTCTGTGTTCTACTAGTCTTTAAGGCGGATTCTATAATGTTAACAGCATGCTAACAACGGCAGAATGTTAATTCCAATCACTTTGTTGATTTACATCAAGAGTTCTAATGTAACAAATATTGT
>AEZC01000209.1 GCA_000257205.1 Vibrio ordalii ATCC 33509
TTTATGATGCGCTTACCCAAGAAATTGGAACGTATCAAGCACAACTCATATTTGAATAACTGCTACAAAAAAATATCGAAACTCAACGGAACCCTATTCGTCCATGGTCATTCAATGGCAGACAATGACAAACACATATTTGATCAAATTAATGAAAGTGAAGTAGAAAAGGTATTTGTAAGCATCTTTGGAGATGAAAACTCAGAGGCAAACCGTGAAACTATGGCTAACGCTAAACGTTTTATTCATGCTGATGTAGAATTCTATGATGCATCAACAGCACCTATCTGGGCTTAATGTACGTGTTACGGCCCCTTGATTGAGGAGCCGTTTTGTTACCCATAGTTGGTCATGACTCCAAT
>AEZC01000210.1 GCA_000257205.1 Vibrio ordalii ATCC 33509
TACTTGATGGCTTTACCAAGAGGACTCGATTCGATGACTTTCTGCGTGGTTAACCAGTCATAGAAGTCATCCAACATCGGTTTAGCCTGCGCTTGTCTTTCTGCCCAACGCTCTTCGACCGAAGCCAGTTTTAATCGAGATTCAAGTGCGTACAACTTTTGGATTTTGGCTAACGCCACATCCGCTTTACCTGTTTTACCCTTGCCCTGAAGCTTCTTCGCTTCCATGAACTTACGACGTGCATGAGCGAAGCAACCGACATTGGTGACGTTGGTTAATCCATCATAAGCCGCGTAACCATCACTTTGCAGATAGCCTGAGTAATCACCCAAGAAGTTCACGGGGCACACTCTCGCGCGACTGTTTTGATAGTCGAACAAGACGATATTTTTCATGTCAGGGAGTTTAGCTTCAGGGGAGTCGGCTCCCGAGCAGTACAACCACATGTAACATTGCTTGTCTTCCTTGAGCACATTGAGCGGCGTTTCATCGGCCTGAACCACCACTTGTTCGAGTAAGTGAGCCTTCAGTGCCTGATAAAGCGGTTTGAACTTTTCACTCACCTGGATTACCCACCTTGCCATGGT
>AEZC01000211.1 GCA_000257205.1 Vibrio ordalii ATCC 33509
GTCACCCGTATGACCAATAATAGGAACTTTACTATAAGAAGCGGTGGATGAACGAATAGATAAAGTAGCCGAAATACCATCCATAATCGGCATCTCAATATCCATTAATACCAAATCAATTGAATTATTGGCCAACATTTGTAACGCTAATTCCCCATCACTCGCTTGCAACACTTCATAGCCTTGCTTTTCTAGCAGCAGAGCGGTGAAACTACGCAAGGAGTGGTTATCATCGACCAACAAAATTCGTTTTTCATAATCGTATTGTTTTAACGGGATAACATTCTTATCGGCAATAAGCTCTTCCGCTTCAAAGAGTAGTTCATCAATAATGGCCGACCCATCCAATAACAATTTGTGCTTTTCAATTGGGTAAATGGTTAAATGACGCTCCATCGTCAGCGCATAACGCTGATTTTGGTCATATAAATAGCAAATTTTTGCTTGGGTAAAATGCAATTTAGGCTCTAGTTTGGTTAAGTAATCTGGCGTTTCATGCAACGTTTGCAGATCAACAAAGATCAGATCAAATTCAAACTCAAACTCTTCGCGAAGCAAAACGCTCTCAGGCTCTAATACATTAAGTTGGAAACCAAGATAGAACGATTTCTCACTGAGATAACGATTGACTATGCTCGTTTTGCCAATATAAAGCAGAGATTTAGCCTTCATTAGATCGAGTTTAATATTAGCAACGGCTTGCGAATCATACTCAGGAAACCTTAAGGTAAACTCTGTCCACTCACCTAACTCAGAGCGGCAGGTGATATCGCCCCCAAAGGCGTTCATCACTTTACGGCAAAAAGGCAAACCTAACCCATAACTACCATTCTTACCAAAGGTATAAAAGTCTTTAAAAATATCGTCCAGTAAGTGCGGTTCAATACCGACACCATTATCTTTCACTGTAATTTGGGGCTTATTTCCCTTTGACTCCATGCGGATATGGATATGGAACATCGTATTATTTTTATAATAAAACGCGTTTTTAAGCAGATTGTAGAGAACGTATTTAAGTAAAGTACTGCTGCCTAAAAAATTAAAATCATCCACAACATCGAGAGTCACCGCTTGCCGATCTTCTGGTCTTTTATAAGAGAAACTGTGTAATGCTTCTTCGATGACAGGTTTTACAGTATGTTTTTTAAAGGTTGAGGTTGAGACCCTATTTTGATCAATCGAGGTTAACAGCAAATCAATGGTCTCATTACCAGAGCGAATGACTTCATCCGCATCTCTTAATAACCCAGTAATCAGCTCTAAATCTTTAGATGGTAGTGTATAAGATTCTGATTTAGATGCAGTAGAGCTCGGTAATACTGAACCCATTACTTCAATTGACGCCTTTAACGCACTTAATGGATTTCTCATTTCATGAGCAATCCCTGCGCCAAAAGACTTGGCAATCGACACCTTCGCTTCGTGTTCAATTTGGTTACGAAAATAGAACTGGTTGCCAAAAATGTAAGTAAATAGAAAAATCGGTACATACGGCCATTCCACCATCACTCGCAGTTCCGTGTCCATTACGCCATAAGTCACAAAGTAAGCACATGCTAGTGCAATTGCGGCTTGAATCAGCATGACTTTTGTTTCGTAGACGAGCAGGATGTGGAGGAAAATCGACGCCATGAATGACATCGCCCAGATCGTTGACCAATCGTTCATCAGCATCATGTAGCCAAAGAAGAATGGCAGGCAAAATCCTATTGAAAACAAGTAATAGTAGGGCAAGTAGCGCTGTAAATGTTTCGGCGTTGAATTGCGAAAAATAATACCTGCAAAGAAAACTGAGCAAATCGCCCGTAACTCTATGCTTTCATAAGGTTGTGGAAAGATATAAGTCCACACGTAATAATAAAGAGGAAAACCAATGAACCCCATCCATCCCACAAGAGTGAGGTTCGGCTCAGCGTACTGGTATATTTTTTTTACTACGTCCATACAACCTTACCAAACTGATACATTCATTTTTACAGTCATCATGCATAACCTAGTCTTTTTAAACGTCGAAGTGAGTCACACTCACCACGCCATGCCTATTAATAACTAGCACAAGATAACCTACATTCCCATTCATTATGCAACAAGTCTTATTGAACTGCCGTGATTTCTTGCCACATCGACATCAATGCGTAAAGTTATTTGCTCTTTCAGCTCACTCACATGAGAAATAATGCCAATTGTTCGACCTCCTTGTTGTAAATCGACAAGGGTTTGAATCGCCAAATCCAATGACTCAGGATCTAAACTGCCAAAACCTTCATCGATGAACAGTGTATCCAGTTTAATACCGCCGCTGTATGATTGCACCACATCCGATAAACCCAGCGCTAATGACAACGCCGCCATAAAAGATTCACCACCAGACAAGGTCGCCACATCTCGCCATTTTCCGGTGTAACCATCTTCGACCATCAGATCAAGCCCTGAACCCACGTTACCTTTGGCGCGATCTTCTTTACGCTTGAGCAGGTAACGCCCCTTACTCATGATCTGCAGCCTCATTGAGGCTTGGATCAGCACATCATCTAACAGCACGCCAAGAACAAAGCGATGTAAACTCACTTTAGCGCCTGTTTTGCCGTTGGCGATATCGCTCAAAGTCCCAAATACTTGGTACTCTTGCTCTAAGGCTTGATTTTTTATATGTAAAATAGCGATTTTTTCTTTCACACTGGTTAAGGCATCCATTTTAGACCGTAACCTGCTCCATTGATCCAATGCGCTTTGCTGTAACATGGCAACAGCCTCGACCGCGCTTGCATACTCAGCAAGATTGGGCTCATTTTTTTCACTCAGCTCACTGGCTAATGTTTGAAGCTGGGCGTTTAACGTCGTACTTCTTTCGTCAAATTGTTTGATCTGCTTTTCAAGCTGCTCGATCTGCTGCGAAGATAAACGCGCCTGTAAATAGTGCTCAGTATCGTCGAACTGGCTCTCAATCAGCGCACTGTGCCACTGCTGCTGTGACTGCGTAAACGCATTTTGCCAATGTATCTGATGTTCGACCGCCGCCGCCAACGCCGCTTTCGCACCAGAAAAATCGGCGTTCGCTTGATTGAAGCGCGCTTTAGTTTCCGCATCTAAATGGTTGAGATTAGCCAATTGCAGCTCTAACTGGGTTAAAGATTGGTGCAAATGCAAACTGTCTTGATACGACTCCGGGATCCCTTGGCTTAATGCAGAAACTTCAGTCTGCTCTTTGGCAACCCTCAGGGTGGCCTGTTCGACTTTATGCTGTTGCGTTTCAGCATTTTGCTTAGCTTGTGCTAACTGCAATTCTAATTTTGCCAATTGTTGAGCTAATTGCTCTGGATTAAGCGATTCAAGATGAGCAATGGAATGTTCAAGATCGCTTTGAGCTTGCTGCAGTTGTACTAAACTTTGCGTATTTCCAGATAATGACTCCCTCAAACTTGCCATCTCTTGCTCAAGCCGTGCGTATTGGGTCTCTCGCAGTTGTTGCAGCTTCAGCGCTTCTTGCTCAGTGGTTAGTTTGTTTTGCTGTATCGCTCTCGCCTGCTGCACTTGCGCCTTAGTCACCGTTTCTCCGGCATAACGCGCTAATTTAGGATGATCGCAACTGCCACACACCGGGCACTCGTCCCCTTGCTCCAAGGTTCGAGCCAGCTCGGCGGCTTGGTTGGTGTGCCAAATCAGCTCTAATTTATCGGCTTGCTGTTTCGCGTCCAACGTTGCGTGCTGCGCCAAATCAAACTGCTGCTGACTATAGCTCAGTGCAGTTTGCTCTGTGGCTAAACGCTGTTCAAGCTGCTGCAGCTTTAATAAGCGATCAATCTGCTGTTTGATGGTTTCAAGCTCTAAGCGCTGTCCTTTTAACTCAGCCAACTGTTGGTTGACTCTTTCGCACTCTTGGCGCTTAAGCATAATTTGCTGCTCAAACTGCTCAACAGCGGCGTGCAAGTTGTGGCGATTTTGCGTCGCGAGCTCCACTTCACGTAAGGCTTGTTGCAGCGTTTTTTGATGATGCTCCCGTTCGACAAGCTTAGTTTTGATTAGGTTTAAGTCGTAAATTTGTTGTGTCAGATTCGGCACTATCTTGACTTTTTCTGCCGCCTCTTCTTGAGCCGCTTTGGCCTGTTGCCACTGCTGTTGTGACTGCGTAAGCGCTTGTTCTTTTTCGACTTTTGCTTGGTTGGCCGCTTCTAACTGACGTTGTGACGATTGTAATTCGTAATAGGGTGAATCTAAGCGCGTCGCTTGCAAGGCTTGCTGCCTTTGAGCTTTTACCGCATCGATGACGGACGATTGTGCATCGTGATCGGCTTTAAGTTGCACGAGTTGACGCTGCTCTTGAAATTGTTTAGCAAGGGTTTGCGCCGCTTTTTGCTCGCTACTCGCTGCATCAAACCTTTGCTGGGCATCTAAGTACGCGGCGTGAGCGGCCGTTAATTGCGGTGACAGCTCAGCAATGCACGCTTCAAGGTGTGACTCGCTAGTCGCGTTCACGACGTCCAATGCGCCTTTAATTTGGTGATCAAATTCTTCTTTCGCTTTGCGGATCCCCGCGGCTTTCTCAAACAGCGCTCGTTCAATTTGGCTATAAATGTGAGTTTGAAACAACTGACCAAAGATTTGCTCCCGCTCTTTGGAGTTGGCAGTCAGTAATTCACGAAATTTACCTTGGGGGATGACCATCACTTGGCGAAACTGTTTTACATCTAAACCGATCAATTCCACCATGGCTTTACCGACAGGGTTAGGTTTGTTAGCAAGCAATTTCATTTCGCCATCGACCGATTCAAACAAGCTCGCGGCATGGGATTTCTTTGTTGAGCCTTCACCGTGTTTTTTCGGTACTTCTTGGTCGGGCGAGCGATCAACTTGGTAGATTTTCCCACCCAGCTCAAACTGGTAACTGATTTCAGTGAGAGTGTGCGGGTCCGCGTAGTCGCAGCGCATTTGATCACCAGTGCGCTCACTGCCTGTCGTTTCACCATACAAAGCGTAGCAAATGGCATCGAGCAGTGAACTTTTGCCCGCTCCGGTTGGACCATTAATCAAAAATAGCGGCGAGGCACCCAAGGCGGTAAAATCCACCACTTCTTTATGAGCAAAAGGACCAAACGCTTGTAGTGTCAATTGTATTGGACGCATTAGGCTTCGGCTCCCGGTTTTAATGCTTGAATGACGTCGATCACCGCTTGCTCTTGCGCTGCGGTTAACGCTTCTTGCTTAGCCTCTAAGAAAAAATCGCGGAACATATCCACTTCACCGCGCGCCAGACGTGCACGCCCCATTGCTTGGTCCACCCCAACCAACATGCCTGGTTTTTCTAAATGCAGTACGTTGGGGTAGGATTGACGCAGTTTTTCCATCGGGTCCAGTATCGCGTGTTTGTCGGTAAGACGAACCAACAGATAATCGTGGTTGTGTGGGTCTGTTTTGCCTTGCTCGATGATCTCCAGCAACTCACCTTCAATGATACGCATGCTATGAGGAGCGGTCAGTGGTACATGTGTGGCGCTGGCAAAACCTTGTTCATCAAATTCAACCAAAGTCGCTCCTTTCTTGTGGTGCTGCTCTGAAAAGCTGTATTTCATTAGTGAGCCAGAGTAACGGATATACTCTTCCCCTTTTTTCTGCGGTTGGTGCAGATGGCCGAGCGCAACATAATCAAAAGGTACAAAGTGCTGATGACTGACACGATCGGAGCCGCCAATGGACAAAGGACGTTCAGAGTCAGATTCGATAGCGCCATCAACAAAGCAGTGGCTAATCATAACGTGACGTTGTGACGGATCCCACTGCGATGTAATCTGCTCAATAAGGTATTGATGGGCTTCATCATGAGTGGTTACGGCCTCTCCAAAGTGGTGGCGAACGACTTCAGGGTCGTTATAAGGCATACCATAAAATGCCACTTCACCAGCAATGGCTGATTTTAGTACCACAGGCTGCATCATCTGTTCAAAATTGCTAATGATGTGCAAGCCCGAGTGTTGCATCTGCTTGGCCGCAAAGCCTAAACGCTTCGCCCCGTCGTGGTTACCGGGGATCATAATTAAGGGGATGGAAAGCTCGTTACACACGCGATTGACTATATCACCCATCAATTCAATGGCTGCCGTCGGTGGGACTGAACGATCGTAGATATCTCCGGCGACGATTAAAGCATCCACTCGATTGCACTGCAGGTACTCAATCAATTGATTGAGTACTGCGCGCTGATCATCCAATAAAGAAACGTTGTGAAATTGTCGACCGAGATGCCAGTCAGAGGTGTGCAGAAACTTCATTCCAACCCTAAAGATAGCGAAAATCAAAGTGCTTCATAATACGCGATTAACCAAGAAAAGCGACGTAAGATCGAGCAAAACAGAGCTTAGGTTACGTGAATTTTCTTGATGACTTTATAAAAATCAAGCTAAAAAGTGACCATCAATGAATACGAACTTTCAGTTTACGAGGTACCAATTCAATCCCAGCTTGATAACGTTTTGCCGAAGCGTTGAGTGCCAACGCGAGTGCGCTGTCGGCAATCAGCTCAAACTGCTGCGGCAACGAGTTGATTTTAATCGGCAAGAAATCAAGTAAACGGTTATCACCAAATGTCGATAACTTCACACGATTCATCAAGCTTGGGTTTTCAAACAGTACATCTAAGATCCCTTCAAGCAGGGTGTAGGAAGTCGCGACGATCGCATCCGGCATAGTGTTGTTGGCGATCCATTCATTCACCACTCGTTTGCCCTCTTCTCGATTAAAGTGCGCGCCATAACCGATGACACTGTGCACATTTTTCGCTCTCAGCGCTGATTCAAACCCCAACTGGCGTTCTTGCGAAATATTGAGCTCTGGTAATGCACCGACTAAGCCGACGGTTTTGATCTCCGGCGTTAATAAAGAATGCGTCAATTCAAACGCGGCATTGAAATCTTCACTGATCACACAGGCGAAAAATTCATCATCTAACGGGCGGTCAATCGCAATAACCGGAGTGCCTGAATGTTGCAACTTGAGATAAAACTCACTGGCGTTATGAATCGCACTGGCGACAAATAGCGCATCGATGCGGCGTGAGACTAAGGCATCCACCACCGACATTTCGGTATGCGGGTCATCGTCCGAACAGGCGATGAGAATTTGGTAACCCGCTTGACGAGAGTTCTGCTCTAACAATTTGGCAAGACGCGCGTAACTGGTGTTCTCAAGATCAGGGATGATGAGCCCAAAAGAGCGGCTATTTCCTGCTCGCAAAGCAGAAGCGGCGTGATCGGGACGGTAATTATGGGCATCCACCACCGCCATCACTTTCTGCTGGGTTTTTTCACTAATCCGGTACTTCTGCGCTTTGCCATTGATTACATAACTGGCGGTGGTTTTAGAGACTCCCGCTAACTTCACTATCTCATCTAGTGTCATATCAACCACTCTTGTTCTGTGCGTCGGATCATAGAACGCATTTTTTGATCCTTGATGAAGTTGAATTATACGCTGAATCGATTCAGTATAAAAGCTGAAAGGATTCAGCAAAATTACAAAATGATAACTAAGGCTACATTTGACCATCACTCCGTCGATGTAAAGATGACCAAATGTGAGTGTTATTAAAAAATGAGCAGTGCGAATAAGTTGAACAGCGCCATTTTTCGTCAAAAATAGGTTTGCTGAATTTTTTTGGGAAAAAAGCTGAAACGATTCAGCTTGAATAAATCATACTAATAAACGATCACTTAGGTGAAATACATACTTCAAAGTGATAACGAATTAAGCCGTAAGGCAAAGAGGCCAAAATGCTGCAACTCAATTCCAACACTATTACTTTGGGCCAATCACCCACGAACAAGCAAGAGGCGATTCGAGCTATCGCAGCGGATCTAACCAACAAAGGGTTCGTCGAAGCAGGTTATGTCGATGGCATGCTTAACCGTGAAGCTCAGAATTCGACTTTTCTTGGTAATGGTATCGCGATCCCACACGGTACAACCGATACACGTCAACTGGTTAAGCAAACGGGTGTTGCCGTTCATCACTTCCCTAACGGCGTTGACTGGGGTAACAACGCAACCGTTTATGTCGCGATTGGTATTGCCGCGAAATCCGATGAACATTTGGGTATTCTGAAACAACTGACGCAAGTGTTGTCCGCCGATGGCGTTGAAGAGAAACTGAAACAAGCGTCCAGTGCCAATGATGTGATTGCACTCCTCAATGGCGAAGTGCAATTTGAGCCTGATTTTGATGCTTCGTTGATCCAACTGCTTTTCCCTGCCAGTGATATGGTACAGATGAGCGCCGTCGCTGGCGGTTTGCTACGCAATACCGGCTGTGCTGACAATGAATTTGTTGCCGAACTGGTCACGAAAGAGCCAACCCACCTAGGCAAGGGATTGTGGTTAATCAGCAGTGACAAAGCGGTCAAACGCACGGGTATTTCGTTTGTGTCAACCGCTAATGCGTGTGAATACAATCAACTCAACGTCAAAGCCTTGATCGCGATTGCCGCTTGTAATAATGCTCACCAGAACATTCTGAATAAACTCACGCAGCTTGTGCTTCAGCAGCAGCAAGAAACCTTGCTCAATGCGAATGCAGCCCAATTATTGGCTTTCTTCAGCAATGACAATGAGCAAGCTCCGACAAAAGATGAGAGCGCAGCAAGCAAGGTTGCGGTATTCAAAATCAAAAACGCACATGGTCTGCACGCTCGTCCAGGAGCGATGTTGGTGGCCGAAGCGAAGAAATTTGAAGCCAATATCAAAGTATCTAACTTAGATGGCGACGGAAAAACAGCCAACGCGAAAAGCCTGATGAAAGTCATTGCGCTGGGCGTAAAACATGGCCACCAGCTTCAGTTTTCAGCTGAGGGTCCAGACGCCGAGCAAGCATTAGCATCGATCGGTAAAGCGATTGCTTCTGGTCTAGGTGAAGGGTAAGGATTAAGCCATGACAAATAAAGTCGTCACTATCACGCTAAACCCAGCGCTTGATTTAACAGGTAGCTTGGATGTGCTCAATGTTGGCTCAGTGAGCCTAGTTAAACAAGGTTCACTTCACGCCGCAGGTAAAGGGGTTAATGTTGCGAAAGTACTGAGCGATCTCGGTGCAAAGGTGACTGTGACCGGATTTCTTGGCCGTGATAACCAAGCGTTGTTCTGTCAGCTATTTGATCAAATGGCCGCAATTGATGAGTTTGTTCGTGTTGATGGTGCAACCCGTATTAACGTGAAATTGGTGGAGCAATCGGGCGAAGTGAGCGACATCAATTTCCCCGGAGTTGAAGTGACGCCGCTTGCCATTGAGCAGTTCGAACGCACTCTCGAGAGATTAGCCGCTGATCACGACTATTTTGTGCTCGCTGGCAGCTTGCCACAGGGCATCTCCCCTGCATTATGTGCTTCGTGGATCGAAAAACTGCACTCCATGGGTAAAAAAGTACTGTTTGATAGCAGCCGTGATGCTCTCAAAGCGGGCCTTGACGCTAAGCCTTGGTTGATTAAACCAAACGATGAAGAGCTTTCTCAATCTGTGGGATGTGAACTACATACTCCAGAGCAGTGCCAAGCGGCCGCCGCGCAACTGGCCGAAAAAGGCATTGAAAATATCGTGGTGTCGATGGGAGCAAATGGCGTGATGTGGTTGAACCAACATCAATGGCTTCATGCAAAACCACCACGTATGCAGGTCGTTAGCACTGTTGGCGCAGGCGATACTTTAGTCGCTGGCCTTTGCTGGGGACACATGCAGCAGATGGAAAAAACAGAACTGCTTACTTTTGCCACTGCCCTCTCTGCGTTAGCTGTTACGCAAGTCGGCGTGGGTATGTCAAACCGAAAACAACTCGAAACCCTACAACAACAAATCCAATTACAACCCGTTAGCTTAAACGCTAACTCATAAGGACAGAAGGTCGTAACTATGAAGATTGCTATTATTACCGCATGCCCCAGTGGCGTTGCAAACAGCATCATTGCTGCCGGGCTGCTTGAACAAGCGGCAAAATCGCTCAATTGGACCGCTGTGGTTGAATGCCATTCCAGCATCATTCAAGGCCATACTCTCTCTAGCAGTGAAATCGACAACGCAGATGTGGTGGTTATTGCTCGTAATACACCAATAGATACCACCCGCTTTATCGGCAAAAAAGTGTACCAAAGTGACATTTCAGCCTGCACGTCTGATCCGGTTGCTTTTTTAAACAGCGCGATAAATGCAGCGACTATCCTAACTGAGCAAGAGGCAAAAACGGTGTCTGCGCCAGTCGTAACGCAAGCCGCTAAAAAAATCGTGGCGATTACCGCTTGTCCAACGGGTGTTGCACACACCTTTATGGCGGCAGAAGCGCTAGAAAACCATGCAAAACGCCTTGGCCACCAGATCAAAGTAGAAACACGTGGTTCTGTGGGCGCGAAAAACCAACTCACGGCGCAAGAGATTGCTGATGCGGATTTGGTGATCATTGCGGCCGATATCGAAGTGCCACTCGATCGTTTCAACGGCAAAAAACTGTACAAAACCAGTACAGGTCTTGCACTGAAAAAAACCGAGCAAGAGATCACCAACGCGTTTAACCAAGCGTCTATTTATACGCAATCATCAGCGTCTAATAACAATCAAACCGAAGAGAAAAAAGGGGTGTACAAGCACCTGATGACTGGGGTATCTCACATGCTTCCTGTCGTAGTCGCAGGTGGTTTGATCATCGCACTCTCTTTTGTGTTTGGTATTGAAGCGTTTAAAGAGCAAGGCACATTGGCGGCAGCGCTGATGACCATTGGTGGCGGTTCAGCCTTTGCATTAATGATCCCTGTCATGGCGGGTTTTATTGCGTTCTCGATTGCTGACCGTCCGGGGCTTGCTCCTGGTTTGATTGGCGGGATGTTGGCAAGCTCTACCGGAGCCGGTTTTCTTGGCGGTATTGTGGCCGGTTTCATTGCAGGTTACGCCGCTAAATTCATTGCAGATAAAGTCTCCTTACCTCAATCGATGGAAGCGCTAAAACCAATCCTCATCATTCCATTTGTGGCGAGTCTCTTTACTGGCTTGGTGATGATTTACATCGTCGGTGGCCCTGTATCGAGCATCATGGCTGCAATGACTGAGTTCTTAAACAACATGGGCTCAGCCAACGCCGTACTTCTGGGTGTAATCCTAGGCGCGATGATGTGCTTTGACTTAGGTGGGCCGATTAATAAAGCAGCGTATACCTTTGGTGTTGGTCTACTTGCTTCACAAACTTACGCACCAATGGCCGCCATTATGGCTGCGGGTATGGTGCCAGCGTTAGGTATGGGCCTTGCGACTTTCCTTGCCAGAGACAAATTTGAAGCCGGTGAACGTGAAGCGGGTAAAGCCTCTTTCGTATTGGGCTTATGCTTTATCTCTGAAGGAGCGATTCCATTTGCAGCGAAAGATCCAATGCGCGTTATCCCAGCTTGTATGGCAGGCGGCGCGTTAACCGGTGCACTGTCTATGCTGTTTGGTGCGAAATTAATGGCCCCGCACGGCGGCTTATTTGTCCTACTGATCCCAAATGCGATTACACCTGTACTGATGTACCTAATCGCAATTGCGGCCGGTACGGCGGTGACTGGCTTTGGTTACGCATTCCTTAAAAACCGCGCAAAAGCGAGCGAGAGCTCGACGGTTGCAGCGATATAGTCAGCATGCTTAGTCTTTAACTATGATGAGTGAGCAGCCGTGCTGCTCACTTTTGCACATTTTCCAAGGCTAAAATTCCTTTACACGCACCGCTGACACGCCGCATACTCACTCTCAGTTTAAGTAGCCTCGCGATAGTTATGATCCAATCATTGATGTTTGCCTTCTTGTTTAGCTTATTGAGCCTTTTCTCCTCGCTCAACCTCAATGCTACACAAAGCTTTTCGGCGAGTGAGTCTACGACAAGCCAGCATGTTCATTTTTCCAGTCATCGATTTTTTGTTGATCGTGATGCAGCGATATTAACCACAAGGCATGAAACGCCACGAGTCAGTGGGCTTCGGTTAATCTCAGATGATGACGAAAAGACGAGCGCAGAAACTACCCTACTTTTTTACACTCTCAGTACCACTGCGTTTGTCGTCATTTGTTCTCTGTATATAGGTCAATCAACTCACGTTTTTGTGCGTAAAGCACTGCAATTTTCCAACCTGTATTCACGCTTCGCCCACGCTTAACACCTTTTTCAATCGGACCAATTATTACTATTTACTGATTGAGGAAGCTTGTTATGAATACTTTTTTGTCTATTTTCTCTGCCTTATGGCATCAAGATCTGTTTGCGCTACAGCAGGTCGATCTGTCGTTACTTTACCTCTGCATTGGGTTACTTATCTTCGTTGAAAGTGCATTTATTCCAGCAGCGCCGCTGCCTTGCGATAGTGTGATTGTGCTGTGTGGTAGCCTTGCGGCCGTTGGGGTACTCAACCTGTATGCCATTATTGGCGTGCTGGTTTTTGCTGGTTGGCTGGGCAGTGCGATCGCCTTTTATCAAGGCCACCAACTTAAAGAGTGGCGATTAGTCTCAACTTGGCTCAACAAAGTCTCAGAAAAACAGTGGCGCACTACCGATAACTTGATCCAAAGGTATGGGCTACTGGCCATGTTCATGGGACGCTTTCTACCAGTGGTACGTTCTTTGCTGCCTATGGTAATAGGGCTGCGTAATGCAGTAACACCAACACGCTTCCTGCTCGTCTCACCACTGAGCGCGTTGGCGTGGATTCTGTTTTTGGTCGGCTCAGGCTTCGGCATTTCTCTTTTGCCCGATAAGCTTGCCAAAATAGCCAATCATGCGTTGATATTAGCGCCATTAATGACACTGTTGATCGCAATCTCTACGCTAATGGTGGGTTGGTTAATGCGTAAACGTTCACTGCAAAAAGCCCCTCTTATCAGCGAAGAAAGGCCGTAGAGCACCGAACTAATCTCTCAGCAGTGTGAAGCTAATGCTTCCACTGTTGAAGAAATTAGCTAGCCTCTCTGTTTTATGGCGCTAGCTGAATAGTTAGAGATATCCAATACAAGAGTGGGTAAATTACTCAAAACCTGAGTGACCCATTACATTTCTCAAAATACTTCAACACTCCGGCGCATATTTCCACCGAAGAAGTGAGAGCTCATGGGATGGGCTCTCACATTTTATCGTTTCATTTATCGGTAAAAAATGACTTAATGACTACTGCCAACGCCACTGTTCGCCATCAATATCGGCTCTTAACAACCAGCTATTTTGATCCCATTTGAGCGAATTATTTAACTCATTTTTGAGCTCTCCATTATGCCATCGCCACTTCTGACTTGGCTTATTAGTACACCGTTGCATTGTGATATTGATGTCTTGCTGATCCAAACATAACTCTGGTTCGACTTTACTGACTAGCTGTTATCATCAGAACCATGAATCAATTCAACAAAATATAGATTGGTTATTTAATGATTTATCTAGAGTGTTTTCTATCTATATTCAAACGACTTGAAGTTGCAAGTCGTCGGTAAGTAGGGAGGGTATAAATCAATGTTTAGGCTTTTTCTCTTATTGAGGTGATTTTACCCGCTTAACAGGAACAACAGAATTGTCAGTCGCCCGAAAGCGAAATAACAACAGTAGAGTCAACCCAAGGATACTCAAACTGCCGCCGCTCTCCTCTTGAGGGGCAACCGTTTGAGTATCAATCAAAACACGTACCCCATTTTGAGTGGCAACATAATATTTAGGCACCTCTGCCCCTGCAAGAACGCGCTGAATCCAGCTCTGATAATCATAAAGCTCCGTAAATACCGAGGTGATCGGTTGGTTAGTATCGCCACATAGTGAAGGCCCAAAGCTGGTTAAACCAATTTGAATGTATTGCGAGCCATTAAACCAATAGACAGGCCCACCGGAATCGCCAGAACAGGTGGAGTTTTTATAAGCACCGCTTACCGCACCATCAAAACAGATCTGCTTTGAGGTCAATGTCGGGCCATAAAAAGCGCTACAGACGGCATTACTAACAAAAGTGAGGGTCGTTTCTTGTAACTGCTTATTGGCATTCGAGACATTACCCGCCACGTAGCCATGCCCAATCGCTTTATAATTATTACCTGCTGGGTAATCATTATTTAACTGAGTATTGAGTAGCGCAGAATAGTCCGCCACATTGAGCGGTGTTTCGATCTTGATAATCGCAATGTCATCACGCCAGAGTGCGCTGGACGAATTGATGTAAGTACTGGGGTAATAAAAAGCCGCCGCGCGCGATATCTGGATATTCCCGTAGGGGAAATCGGCCACATTATCCAACTGAGGCACTACCACTGTATAAAGCATGGTATCTTTTTTACCGTAAATACAATGAGCTGCCGTCAAAATAAACTGTGAATTGATGATACTCGCCCCACAAAAACTGTTGCTACTAGATTGAGTGCTGCTTTGATATAAAAGGCTAGCAAAAGAAGGGTAAGTGGCACTGCTGGTATCCGAACCATTCACAATGTAAGGCTGGAAATCAACCGCATAAGCATTTGCTGATAGCATCGCACTGAACAGTATCCATTTGTACATCCATCACCTCGTCACTCATCTAGAAAGATACGCGTGTATCACTTTCAAGTTTAGCGCTCTAAGTGGAACCTGCTCAAAAAAGGCAATAAAAAAGCGACCTAAACAGGTCGCTCGAAATCAATAAGGGTTCAACGTCTACGAATGAAGAGGATAAACATCAGCAGTAAAGACCACCAGCCGAATGAACCGCCACTGTCAGAAGGTGGGTTTAAATAAGCTTGGCGTTTCGCTTCTGTTGCGACAAATTTTGGTGGTTCAATTCCTGCAACTACGCTATCAATCCACGTCCTATATTTGACAACCTCGGTAAAGATGGAAGTTGGAGCAAAACTAGGATCACCGCAAGTTGTTGGCCCAAAACTTGTTATACCAACCTGAATATACTGAGCGCCATTATGCCAAAATAACGGTCCCCCAGAATCGCCCTGACAGGTTGCATTTTGCAGCCCCGTGGAACCTATCACCCCTTTCATACATAAATTACCGGTACACCAGTCCCATAATGACAAGAACTGTTAGGTACATAGGTTAACTCTGTTTGTTGTAGAGACGTTTTAGTATCGAGGTTAGAAGAGGTATTACCATGCCCAACGGCAATGAAAGTTTCACTTGATGAGCGATAAGTACTATCAGAATTTGCGGTAGGCCGCGTTAAGTAGTCAGCAGCCGACACCATTGTCAAAGGCGTCTCAAGCTTAAGTATCGCAATATCATCCAATAAGGTGGTGTTGTTATAAGTTGATGGATAATAGATTTCTGCCACTCGCGCTTTTTCTAATATGTTGAATGGAAAGTTTGTTTCAATTTGCAGCTGAGGTACAACAGAGGTAAAAAGCTGATTTGCACTATTACCATAAACGCAGTGCGCAGCCGTCAATATGTATTGGTTATTGAGCAACGAAGCACCACAATAACTTCCTTTTCCATATGAACCGTTATAAGCAATTTGATCAAAAAACAAGCTCGCTATAGAAGGAAACTCCGTCACGCTTGCGTACGAGCCGTTTACTATATAGGGCTGAGCATCAACGGCGAACACATTGCCAGAGAAGGCGAGAGAAGATAAAAGTACTACCCACTTGTTCATCATGTCATTCCTTATCACTTTGAACCCAGATAGTACTTAATCCGTTATCGATGTGAAACATCTTTAAATGTACTTTTATTACATTTTATGATGCTTTAGCCGCGATAATAACGCTGAGCCACAAACGGCATTTTCTCAACCACCATAGGCAGCATTTTCCCGCGCACATCAGCAAAAATTTCTGTGCCTATCGTTGATAAATCAGCTCGGATATAGGCCATAGACACGGACTTGCCGGCCGTCGGTCCCGCTGTACCACTGGTCACTACGCCTATATGCTGGCCATCGGCGTCAAATAGCTCCGTTCCTTCACGTACTGGCGCTTTAGTTAACCCCACTAAACCTACACGTTTACGTGCAACATCTTTGCTTTCGATCTGCCCAAGAATAATGTCTGCACCCGGGAAACCACCCGCACGCTCACCTTCAGCACGACGCACTTTGCTTATCGCCCATAACAAGCTCGCTTCAACTGGCGTTGTGCTGGTATCAAGATCATGCCCGTAAAGACATAAACCGCACTCTAAACGCAGTGAATCGCGCGCGCCCAGACCAATCCATTCCACTTCTTCATAAGCGGTCAGTTTACGCGCCAATGCTTCGGCCTGTTCTGCTGGTACAGAAATTTCATAACCATCTTCACCGGTATAACCACTTCGGCTGACAATGCACTGGGCTCCATCGATGTCCATTAGCTGAATATCCATAAAGTGCATCGCCATCACTTGCGGTTGCAGGCGAGCTAACACTTCAGCGGCTTTTGGTCCTTGCAGCGCTAACAGCGCGCGATCATCAATGACTTCAAGCTCAACACCTTGTGGCAAATGTGCTTGTAAATGAGCAATATCTTGTGCTTTACAAGCCGCATTAACCACAACAAACAGATGATCATCAAGGTTAGTAACCATCAAGTCATCCATGATGCCACCTTGTGCATTAGTGAAAAAGGCGTAACGCTGCTTGCCTGCTGGTAAGTCAATAATATCGACAGGAACCAATGACTCCAATGCTTGCGCGGCATTGGCTCCATGCAAACGAAGTTGGCCCATATGCGAAACATCAAACAAACCAGCCGCCTCGCGAGTATGCAAATGCTCTTTCTTTACCCCTAATGGGTACTGAACGGGCATGTCATAGCCAGCAAATGGCACCATCTTCGCTCCAACTTCGATGTGCAGCGCATGTAAAGGAGTAGTGAGTAGTGTTTGATTTGCATGTTCTTGAGTCATTTTTATCTCCATTTCAGCCGACCCAGCAGGGAATTCACCACCAAATGTTGGCTATTATGTCCAAAGAAGAGGAAACCATGTTTCCAATAGTGAACAAGAATGCGCCCGCTCGGGCGGATTAACAAGTTCGAAACAAGATGAATTGTCAAAATTAACAACCCAATCACAATTAAAAGTCGCGAGATGCTTACCATCGCCGGAGCTAAAAGTGATTAAAAGCACACTACAGAGGACAAAGCCAACAAATAGCAAACGATTGCTGTCACTATAAGAAACTTCGCGTTTTCACACTCATTTTGCCGTAACCCACAAAATCAATGCATCCTCTTCGCTGACAGAGACCAGCATGTGCCCCATGTTAGCGTCGTAATAAACGCTGTCACCTTCCGCCAATCGAACCGGTTCATAAAATTCGCTATAGAACAAAACTTCACCCGTGAGGATCAACAAAAACTCCTCACCATCGTGACGAACCCAGTCACTGTACTCTTCAAATGCACGAGCTCGCACTCGGCTTTTAAACGGCATCATCTTCTTATTAGAAAGCTGCGTGGCGAGCAATTCATGCTCGTAAGTTGGGGTGGGATGCGGCTTTCCTTGACCAATACGAGAAATATCCCTACGACCTGTTGCCACAATTTTCTTTGGTGGCTCAAATAGTTGAGGCATATCTATCTGCAATCCATGAGCGAGTTTTTGCATCGCTTGGTAGGTTGGAGAAATCTGTTCGTTTTCGATTTTACTCAATGTAGATCGAGCTAATCCTGTCCGCTGGCTCGCCTCTTCTAGCGTAATCCCAAGCTTAGAGCGGATCTCTTTAATACGTTGCCCAAGCTTAAGCGGTTCGATCGTTTGTTCACCCGTTTCCTTGGCCAAAGTCAACGATGGGTACTCATCATAAATGTCTTCAGACATGCTTTCCCTCGATTGTTATCTTCCTGATTTCGGCCATCATTGTGGCATAAAGCCAACGCAAGGTTAAAGAGGCTGCACGTAAATAAAGCGTGCTCTTGCTTACAAAAAAAGAAACCATGTTTCCTATAGGAAATTTTTGATTGATTGTTTATAAGTCAAAGAGTATGTTACTGACTTGTTAGATGAGGAGATGCTATTCACCACTTATTGCGGTTAGAGATTTAACAATATTTAAGTGGCTTTTCACCCCGTATTGTTGGGGTTGCAATCCAGTTTAAGGATAACTGACACTCTGCTTTGTTGTCGCCTAACGGCTTAACAATAAAGCAGCCAACTAAAAAGGAATGACGGAATGTTTAGCCAATCCGTCGGATTATTGGAAGGTCATCTACCATGAATGCCAACGTGAACAAAAGTTACCCCAACCACTGCCTTGAGAGCTTTTTCTCAACCAATCTTGCTGCCACTGATGATGCTGTCTTTGCCGGTATTCAAGCCGAATACGTGCGCCAAAATGAACAAATTGAGCTGATCGCTTCAGAAAACATCGTTTCAAAAGCCGTTATGCAAGCACAAGGTACTTGTCTCACCAATAAATATGCAGAAGGCTACCCCGGCCGTCGCTATTACGGTGGTTGCGAACACGTTGATACCGTCGAAACCATTGCGATTGAACGTGCAAAATCCCTATTTCATTGTCAATACGCCAACGTGCAGCCACATTCAGGCGCACAAGCCAATGGCGCGGTGATGCTGGCTTTACTGCAACCGGGTGACACAATTTTAGGTATGTCTCTGGATGCCGGAGGCCACCTCACTCATGGCGCTCGGCCTGCCCTCTCTGGTAAGTGGTTTAATGCTATTCAATATGGTGTCGATAGCACGACCTTAGAAATCAATTATGATGATGTACGCAGCCTCGCGTTAGAGCATCAACCAAAAATGATCATTGCGGGCGGCTCTGCCATTCCTCGCGTGATTGATTTTGCCAAATTCCGAGCCATTGCTGATGAAGTGGGCGCGCTCTTAATGGTCGATATGGCGCATATTGCCGGGTTAGTCGCCACTGGTGCTCACCCAAGCCCATTGCCGCATGCCCACGTTGTCACGACCACCACACATAAAACCTTGCGCGGCCCACGAGGCGGTATGGTTTTGACCAACAGCGAAGAGATCAGCAAAAAAATTAACTCGGCGGTTTTTCCTGGCCTGCAAGGTGGCCCGTTAATGCACGTAATTGCGGCCAAAGCGGTAGCACTAGGCGAAGCGCTGGGCCCTGAGTTTCATCGTTATATTGATTCGGTGATCGATAACGCAAAAGTTCTCGCTGAAGTATTGCAAACTCGCGGTTGTGACATTGTGACTGGCGGGACTGACACTCATCTCATGCTTGTTGATCTTCGCCCTAAAGGGCTGAAGGGGAATATCGCCGAACAAGCATTAGAGCGTGCAGGGATCACATGTAACAAAAATGGCATCCCATTTGATACCGATAAGCCTATGATTACTTCGGGTATTCGTTTAGGTACGCCAGCTGGAACCAGCCGTGGTTTTGGTCGTGAAGAATTCAAACTCATCGGTGAGTGGATTGGCGATGTTCTTGATGGCCTTGTTGTGAGCCCAGAAGGAAACAGTGATGTTGAGCAACGTGTGCGCAAACAAGTTAAAGCGCTGTGCCAACGCTTCCCACTCTATCAATAACCTTTTTAAATTAAACACAAGTTCAAATTAATACGATACTTTTTTGGAGATAAAGCAATGGACAATACACTGAAGTTTGCAGATAGCCACGAGTGGGTGCGCGACAACGGTGACGGCACAGTGACCATCGGTATTTCTGAGCATGCGCAAGAGATGCTTGGTGACGTCGTGTTTGTTGACCTACCTGAAGTAGATGCAGAAATTGATGCTGGAGACAGTTTTTCTCTGGTTGAATCTGTCAAAGCCGCTTCAGATATTTACGCACCGATTACAGGTGTCATCGTTGAAATCAACGAAGAGTTAGAAGATAGCCCAGAACTCATCAACGAAGAACCGTATGAAGGTGGCTGGATTGTGAAAGTGAAGATGTCTGATGCTTCTGAACTCGACAATCTAAAAGATGCAGAAGAGTACCAAAACTCTATCGAAGAAGATTAATTAGCCCATCACGGATCAAAGCTGCCCAGCATGGGCGGCTTTTTTTTAAGGTCGCACACGATCTTTGAAAAGGTAAAGGAAATGACTGAATTACTTCACAGCCCACTGCTTAGCCAGTTAAGTACCGAAAATGAGTTTGTTGCACGCCACAACGGACCCAACCCAGCCGATCAACAAAAAATGCTCAACGCGATTAACGCCGAAAGCTTAGCCGCGTTAATCGAACAAACCGTTCCTGCGCAAATTCGTTTAGAAAGCCCAATGTCCCTTGCTGCGCCTAAAAGCGAAGCCGATATGCTCAGCGCGATGAAAGTATTTGCCAATCAAAACCAGATTAAACGCACGTTCATTGGCCAAGGTTACTACAACACCTTCACACCGAACGTCATTTTGCGTAACGTACTGGAAAATCCGGGCTGGTATACGGCTTACACGCCCTACCAGCCAGAAATCTCTCAAGGTCGTTTGGAATCGCTGCTTAACTACCAACAAATGGTGATGGATTTAACGGCAATGGATATTGCCAACGCGTCGCTGCTCGATGAAGCAACGGCCGCTGGCGAAGCAATGACACTGTGTAAACGCGCAGGAAAAAGCAAAAGTAACGTCTTTTTTGTGGCGGACGATGTTCATCCACAAACCATTGAAGTGGTAAAAACTCGCGCTGAATTTATCGGTTTTGAGGTACAAATCGGCGCACTCGACTCATTGCCTGAACAAGATGTGTTTGGCGCGCTGCTGCAATACCCGAGCACCACAGGTGAAGTGCGTGATTTAAGCGACCTGATTGCTAAAGCGCAAGCCAATAAAGTCTTGGTCACTGTTGCCACGGATTTACTGGCCAGCACCTTGCTGAAACCAGCGGGTGAAATGGGCGCGGATGTCGTGATTGGCTCAGCTCAACGTTTCGGTGTCCCTATGGGTTACGGCGGCCCACACGCCGCCTTTATGGCCACGCGTGAAGCGCACAAACGCACTATGCCCGGCCGCGTGATCGGAGTGTCGATTGACGCCAAAGGTAAACCAGCACTGCGCATGGCAATGCAAACTCGCGAGCAGCACATTCGCCGCGAAAAAGCGACCTCGAACATCTGTACCGCGCAAGCTCTGCTGGCTAATATGGCCTCGTTTTATGCTGTCTATCATGGCGCAGAAGGGTTGCGCACCATTGCGCGCCGTACTCATCATATGACAGCAATTCTAGCGGCAGGCTTAACTCAAGCGGGTTACGAATTGGTGCATAACAGCTTCTTTGACACGATTACCTTAAAGAGTGCCGCTCAAACTCAAGCGATCTACGCAAAAGCGCAACAAGCCGACATCAACTTACGCCGATTTGATGACCAACTGGGCATCAGTTTAGATGAAACCACCACCACAGCTGATCTTGAAACCCTGTTTGCGGTTTTCGATATTAAGCAATCGGTAAGCGCGCTGTCGGCAGAAATTGCCGCCAACGAATTTGCAGCGATTCCAGAACAGTGCCGTCGTCAATCTCGCTTCCTAACGCATCCTGTGTTCAACACCTATCACAGCGAAACGCAAATGATGCGTTATTTGAAAAAACTTGAGAATAAAGATTTTTCATTAACTCACGGCATGATCCCGCTTGGCAGTTGCACCATGAAACTGAACGCCGCAGCCGAGATGATCCCTGTCACTTGGCCTGAATTTGGTTCAATCCATCCATTTGCACCGAAAGAGCAAGCCGCAGGTTACGCCGCTCTCGCTAAAGATTTAAAAGAAAAGCTCTGTGAAATCACAGGCTATGATGCCTTCTCGCTTCAACCGAATTCCGGTGCTTCTGGCGAATATGCAGGGCTTGTGGCGATTCAGCGCTACCACAAAAGCCGTGGTGAAGGGCATCGTAACGTCTGCTTAATTCCGAGCTCAGCACACGGCACCAACCCTGCAACCGCTTCAATGGTTTCGATGAAGGTGGTGGTCGTGAAATGTGATAATAACGGCAACGTTGATATCGCAGACCTCGCAGACAAAATTGAGAAGCATAAAGAGAACCTCTCTAGCATCATGATCACTTATCCTTCAACGCACGGCGTTTACGAAGAACAAGTTAAAGAAGTGTGTAACATGGTTCACGCCGCGGGCGGCCAAGTTTACCTTGATGGTGCCAACATGAACGCGCAAGTTGGTTTGACCAATCCGGGCTTTATTAGCTCTGATGTTTCTCACCTTAACCTGCACAAAACATTCTGTATTCCTCATGGCGGCGGCGGCCCCGGTATGGGACCGATTGGTGTAAAATCTCACCTAGCGCCTTTCCTACCGGGACATATTGAAGGGGGAGCTGAAGGCAGCGATCACGCCGTATCTGCGGCCGATTTAGGCAGCGCTTCTATTTTACCTATCTCATGGGCTTATATTGCCATGATGGGTGCAGAAGGCTTAACCACTGCGACTCAAGTCGCTATTTTAAATGCCAACTACGTGATGGAAAGACTGCGCCCACACTATCCTATTCTTTACCGTGGCAGTAACGGCCGCGTAGCGCACGAATGCATTATTGATATTCGTCCGCTTAAAGAAGCGACCGTTATCAGCGAAGAAGACATTGCTAAACGTTTGATGGATTATGGCTTCCACGCACCGACGATGTCCTTCCCTGTTGCTGGTACCTTGATGATTGAACCAACCGAATCGGAAGACTTAGCCGAATTGGATCGCTTCTGCGAGGCGATGATTGCGATTCGCGCCGAAATGGAGAAAGTTCAATCAGGCGAATGGCCATTAGCCGACAACCCGTTAGTGAATGCGCCGCATACACAATCGGATCTCGCGAGTGAAGCATGGGCTCATCCATATTCTCGTGAAACGGCTTGCTTCCCATCCGCTCATACTAAGGCATCAAAATACTGGCCAACCGTGAGCCGTGTCGATAACGTTTACGGTGACCGTAACCTTGTCTGCTCATGCCCAAGTATTGATAACTACCAAGAGTAAGTGCTGATGTTGATGACTATTCACCATAGTTTGTGAGCGTAATTAAGATTGTGACTGACTGAGTTATCCATATTCAATAATAAAGGCGAACTGAGAAGTTCGCCTTTTTGTATTAATTATTTTTGAACAAGAATGAGCTTTGGAAAATTAAACATTATCAATTCATGAATAACTTCAAGTATTGCTAAGTGAGTATTGAGGAGCTAGCGCAACGAGTTAAACTGCGCTAGCCAAAAAAGAGATGATGTCTACGGATTCAGTTCTATTACGTTAAATCGACACGACACCTACGAACAACGAGCGTTACTTTGAATGCTCCTTCCTGAATTAATAGACCTGCCTTATCTGATTATTTTCAACTTCCCCTGGATTATAAAGCCAAATCATTTTTTTCTAATGAAGCCCAGTCAATCATGTCAAAGACTGCGACAGACTCGGTTTGAGATCCTGGAAACTTCAGCAACTGTTTAGCATTATCTCGCCATTCAGACAAAACATTTTCGTCAATCCATACTTTGGCACATTTTAAGGCCTCATTACCCATTCCGAATATTGGCATCGGAGCATCTTCTTCATCTCTATTATTCATATCAAAATAAGATCCTGTCGTAGCCTCAATCATCGACTTAAGAACTGCGTAATTATCATGACTCCGACTCGCTTGTTCCTTCTTGTCGCCATGCATAATATCGTTCAGAAGAGACTGAGTGACGTAGTATGGTGAGCATACTACGCCTTCATCCGTTGTGTTGTAGCCCGGAGCAATAAGGATATCAACGTCAATATGTCTGACTATTTTATCGTTGAATGTTAAATTTTCAGGCTTAATATCGTGGAAATAAATAGATTGATCGTGCAAGTTTTTGGTCGTGACTCC
>AEZC01000212.1 GCA_000257205.1 Vibrio ordalii ATCC 33509
TGCCAGAGGGGGGTTGGCTGCCCCTTAAGTGGGCGTTATGCCTCTTTTGTAAATCTCTAGCAATTACTTAAATTAAGGTCTAAAATTAGGTCTGATTTTAATGCTTATATGGTGAAGTTATGAGACAGGTATTAGCGAATTGCTCTGCCAGTATTTCAGAGTTAAAGAAAAATCCAACTGCTCTTTTGAACGAGGCTGATGGTTCAGCTATTGCGATCCTTAACCACAACAAACCCGCAGCTTACCTTGTACCGGCTGAAACTTACGAGTATCTGATGGATATGCTTGATGATTATGAGCTTTCCCAAATAGTAGATAGTCGTCGTGGTGATTTGTCGCAAGCTGTGGAAATCAATATTGATGACTTATAAGTTAAAGTTTTTGCCAGCAGCCCAAAAGGAGTGGAGTAAGCTAGCGCCAACGATTCAGAGTCAATTTAAAAAGAAACTCAAAGAAAGGCTAGAAAATCCCCACGTTCCATCATCAAAGTTACGGGGTTATGATTCTGTTTACAAAATCAAACTTCGTACAGCTGGTTATCGTTTGGCTTATGAAGTCATCGACAATGAAGTTGTCGTTTATGTACTCGCTGTTGGTAAACGAGATAAAGACGCTGTTTATAAGAAACTCGCTTCACGCTTCAGCTAGCGGCATAACAAACGCTTCAAGAGGGACTTCCAACGCGCGGCATTTTCATTATGCGGTTTTTTTAAGTGGTTACGGTGTTATGCGGAAACTTGGTAGTAGCGTTGTCAGCCCCTTAAGCGGGCGTTATGCAACTCAGGTAAATTTAGGGGTTCAATCTTTGGGACTTCTCTGGCCATTCGTTTTGTGTTGTCGGCAAATGGGCATTTTTACCTTC
>AEZC01000213.1 GCA_000257205.1 Vibrio ordalii ATCC 33509
GGTCGCTTAAGTGACCTGAAATATCAGGCATCCAAGCATAAGTACGCTATAAATAAGGGCTTACAGCGTCAAAAACAAGCGGATATTCTTTGTCAATCAGTAACAAATTGTGAGTTATTGCTCATATTGTGGTTAAAAGTGCGGCATAGAGACAAAAGATCAGCGACAAACCTTTGCCAGACGGGGGCTTTATGTTTTAGAGTGAGGTCAATTCGATAACACATGAGAAGGGAAACCTAATGAACAAGACCCAATTAATCGACTTTATCGCTGAAAAAGCAGACTTATCTAAAGCACAAGCAAAAGCTGCTCTTGAGGCGACTTTAGGCGCAGTTGAAGGAGCTCTCAAAGAGGGTGACCAAGTTCAACTAATTGGTTTTGGTACATTTAAAGTAAATCACCGTGCAGCGCGCACTGGCCGTAACCCTAAAACGGGTGCTGAGATTCAAATCGCAGCAGCAAACGTTCCAGCATTCGTCGCCGGTAAAGCGCTGAAAGATTCAGTGAAATAATTTATACTACGCCGAGATACTCTCTCGGCGTAGATTTTTCCCATGAAAAAAATTCTGTTATCCATTCTATTTTCTACATTCCTGATGGGATGCTCCTCTAGCCATACACCTAGCCTTGAACAATATTCCAATTATACCAGCGGACAAACCATGGGCGATGCCACTAGTTTTTATTGGTATACTGAGCGTTCAGCCTCTCCAAACAGCGCCGCCGATTATGTCGCATCCGGTGATTATGGTTGGTATAAAAGCAATTATCGTTGGGATGAGGGGACATTAAGAGAGCTCAAGCGCGAAGGTGAGCAGCTACAAAAAAAATCGCTCGTACCTTATTCGGTTCACTTACGTTTTAATGACGCTGGTGAGGCCATTTATCAACAATACCGTGTCGATGGAAAAATACTGCCACTCGATGAAGAGCAGCTTTCCCATTATCTGCAACAAGCACAATACCTGATCTCAGAAACCAAAAATAAAGACAACCAAGGGTTAGAGCTGATTCAAGGAGTGTGGGATGGCGAAGTGTTTGAAACCTGCACGGGTCATGAATACACGCAGATGGAATTTAACCAAACGCTGCCCAGTTTTGTGGTCAGTCGTTTAGCATCATTGGATAACTACATTGCCTTTTTAGGTAAAATCCGCAATAACCGTGTCTATATCGAAGAGCTATTAATGCTTGCTGATGAGAATCATGGCTGTGTCGAAAAACCGCAATTGTTGAAGTGATAATTCAATCCATCTCTTGGTGGGTTTAGCACGAAGCCAATACAGAAGTATGGACATGAAGTATAAAATAAGGCGCTCAAGAAGCGCCTTATTGGATCATGACCTAGCTTTGTCGTTGTTATTTTGTCTGTTGTTCACGAGCAATGGCGCGATAGCCAATGTCATTGCGGTAGAACATACCATTCCAACTGACTTGTTTGGCTAATTGGTAAGCGCGCTGCTGCGCTTGTGAAACTGTGTTACCAAGTGCGGTTGCGCATAACACGCGACCACCGTTGGTGACGACTTCTCCAGCTTGGTTGCTTGTGCCTGCGTGGAAGATTTTCTCATCCGCGACTTCTTGCGTTGGTAAGCCAGAAATGACATCCCCTTTCGCGTAGTCGGCAGGGTAACCGCCAGCGGCCAAAACAATACCGATAGAAGCGCGTGGGTCCCATTTTGACTCCACTTGATCAAGTTTGCCTTCTAGAGCGGCAAAGCAGAGTTCGACCAAATCCGATTGCATCCGCATCATGATCGGCTGAGTTTCAGGGTCACCAAAGCGGCAGTTGTACTCAATCACTTTTGGTGTGCCTTGCGCGTCAATCATTAGCCCAGCGTACAGAAAACCTGTGTAAGGGTTGCCTTCTGCTGCCATACCGCGAACGGTTGGATAAATGACCTCTTGCATCACGCGTTCATGGATCTCAGGCGTGACCACCGGAGCTGGCGAGTAAGCACCCATGCCGCCAGTATTGGGGCCGGTGTCTTTATCGCCGACGCGTTTATGATCTTGGCTGGTGGCCATAGGGAGAACATTTACGCCATCGACCATGACAATGAAGCTCGCTTCTTCTCCATCTAAGAACTCTTCAATCACCACGCGGCTGCCTGCATGACCAAAGGCATTGCCTGCGAGCATATCTTGAATCGCGTCTTCGGCCTCTTGCAGCGTCATCGCCACAATGACTCCTTTGCCAGCGGCAAGGCCATCAGCTTTGACCACAATCGGCGCACCCTGCTGGCGGACGTATGCCAAAGCAGGTTCAATTTCTGTGAAATTAGCGTAAGCCGCCGTTGGAATATGATGACGAGCTAAGAAATCTTTGGTGAAGGCTTTTGAGCCTTCGAGCTGTGCTGCCGCTTGCGTCGGGCCAAAAATGGGTAATCCCGCGTCACGGAAAGCATCCACCACGCCAAGCACTAAGGGTGTTTCTGGGCCAACAATGGTCAGTTCAATACGTTTTTCTTGAGCAAAAGCGACCAAACCAGCAATGTCTTCCACTGCAATGTTGACGTTCTCAAGTTTAGGCTCAAGCGCTGTGCCCGCATTACCCGGAGCAACAAAGACCGTCTCCACACTTGGGTTTTGCGCTGCCTTCCAACCTAGTGCGTGTTCACGACCGCCTGAACCGATAATCAGAATGTTCATCTATGAGTATCCTTTAACGTATAGAGTTTGTTTGTTGCCATTTACCCCCTCCTAACCTCCCCCTAAAAGGGGGAGGAACTTAGATGACAATATCTCCCCTTGAAGGGAAGGAACTTGGAGAGCAATACCTCTTCCTAAAAGTTAGGTGAGGTCATTTCGTTCTATTCTCCCTCCCCTAAAAGGGAAGTAAGGTCACTTCGTTCTGTTCCCTCCCCTTTTAGGGGAGGGCTAGGGTGGGGTAAGGTTTTAGTGACGGAAGTGACGCATACCAGTAAAGATCATCGCCATACCGTGTTCATCGGCGGCGGAAATCACTTCGTCATCACGCATCGAACCGCCTGGCTGAATCACACACTTGATGCCCGCTTGCGCTGCGGCATCAATGCCGTCACGGAACGGGAAGAATGCATCAGAAGCCATTACACATCCTTCTACTTGTAAGCCTTCATCGGCCGCTTTAATGCCCGCAATTTTGGCTGAATAAACACGGCTCATTTGGCCTGCACCCACGCCAACAGTCATGTCACCTTTTGAGTAAACAATCGCGTTTGATTTGACGTATTTAGCCACTTTCCAGCAGAAAAGAGCATCTTTGATCTCTTCTTCACTCGGCTGGCGCTTGGTTACGATTTTGAGATCATCAAGGCTAACCATGCCTTGATCGCGATCTTGCACCAGCAAGCCACCATTGACGCGTTTCACATCAAAGCCCGTGGTTTTAGCTGACCACTCACCGCACTCAAGCAGGCGCACGTTTTTCTTCGCCGCAACCACTTCAATCGCTTCCGTCGAAACGCTTGGTGCGATGATCACTTCAACAAATTGGCGCTCAACAATCGCCGTTGCGGTTTGTGCGTCTAGCTCGCGGTTAAAAGCGATGATGCCACCAAAGGCAGAAGTAGGGTCGGTTTGGTAAGCACGGTTGTAGGCTTGAAGAATATCGCTGCCCAAGGCAACGCCGCATGGGTTGGCGTGTTTGACAATCACACACGCTGGCTCAGCGAACTCTTTCACACACTCAAGAGCGGCGTCGGTATCGGCGATGTTGTTGTAAGAGAGCGCTTTACCTTGGAGTTGGCGTGCCGTAGAGACTGACGCTTCCTCTGGGTTGGCTTCAACGTAGAAAGCGGCCGCTTGGTGACTGTTCTCACCGTAACGCATGTCTTGTTTTTTCAGGAATTGTTGGTTGAAGGTGCGCGGGAATTTGCTCTCTTCATCAGCCTTTTTTCCTTCTTCATCAAGTAAAGAGGCTCCGTAAGACGGAACCATAGTGCCGAAGTAGTTGGCGATCATGCCATCGTAAGCGGCGGTATGTTCAAAAGCGGCAATCGCAAGGTCAAAACGTGTTTCGATTGTTAGCGAATGGTCGTTCGCATCCATCTCGGCAATGACACGGTCGTAGTCATGTGCATTCACCACTATGGTCACATCTTTGTGGTTTTTCGCCGCAGAACGCACCATAGTTGGTCCACCAATGTCGATATTTTCTACCGCATCAGCGAGGGTACAACCTGCTTTAGCAACGGTTTCGGCAAACGGGTAAAGGTTGACGACCACCATATCAATCGGCTTAATACCGTGTTGTTGCATGATGTCGTCATCTTGACCGCGGCGGCCCAGCACGCCACCGTGTACTTTCGGGTGCAATGTTTTTACGCGACCGTCCATCATCTCAGGAAAACCTGTGTAGTCAGAAACTTCTGTAACCGCAATACCTTGGTCTGCTAATAAGCGAGCGGTGCCACCAGTAGAAAGAATATCGACACCGCGCTTCGCGAGAGCTTGAGCGAACTCAACAATGCCGGTTTTGTCTGATACGCTGATCAATGCGCGGTGAATAGGACGAGCGTTATTCATGCTTCGGTCTTCCTCAAATCATGGAGTTAATGGGAAATTTGATGGCGCACATTCTAACCAAACAATCATCAAAAAGCTCGCGCAATCGTTTGGCATCGCAAAATTTTTTATAAAAACGGCGATATTGGGTATTAAACGTAATAAAAAAGTTAAAGGAGAATGAGATGTTTCAAATTGGAGAGCTCGCCAAACGCTGTAAAGTTTCAACCGATACGCTGCGTTTTTATGAAAAAAATTCGTTGATAAAACCGGCGGGGCGCAGTGAATCGGGTTATCGTTTATATAATCAAAAAAATCAGCAGCAGGTGAGTTTTATTCTCAAAGCCAAAGAGCTAGGGCTCAGTTTGGATGAGATCAAAGAGTTACTGGAAATAAAGCTCGAAGCGACGGAACACAGCTGTGCGGAAGTGAAATCGATCACCAGCGCGAAGCTGGTGGTGATTGACCAAAAAATTGCTGAGCTAATTGAGATTCGTCAAGCGCTAAAAAAAATCAACGATGCGTGCTGCGGTCATACAGACGACAACGCCAGCCACTGCTCAATTTTAGCGGCATTGGAGTGATAACCTTAGTTTGCGTTTTTGATAAGTTTGATCATTAGGTTGTGGGTATAAAGCTTTATATAATCACACCTCATTTGCTTTGTATTAAATTATCATTTTATCAATGATCACTGATACTTCATGGTACACACATGATTGGAATACATTTTCAAATCAACGACTGGATGTTGAGTGTTGATGAAAATAAATTGTATCGCCAAGATAGGGAAGTTTCGGTCGAGCCAAGATTAATTAACCTTTTGTATTTTCTTGCAAAAAATGCAGGAGAAGTCTTTTGTCGTGAAGAGTTGATTGAACACGTTTGGGGTGGTGCGATTGTCACCGACCAAGTGGTGACTCAATCTATTTTTGAGCTGAGAAAACTGCTACGCGACGGCCGTGAAGAAAATACCCATTATTTAACGACTGTGCCTAAGCGTGGATATAAGCTGGTGGCAAACGTTACAAAAGTGTTTCCTGAACAAGTCGTTGAGCAGAATTGGCTGGTAATTAATGATGAACCCATCAGTAAATCAGCACAAAGGTCGGAAATTGAAGAGACGGCTGAACCCGAGTTATCTGGCGATATTGCCTTTCCTGCCGGGCCGTTGACGCGCGCTTTTAGTAGCCGTAACACTTCTACACCACGCGATAGCATGCAAATTCGCCGTTGGAAATAGATGGCTTTTGATGTGCTATGGATAGGAGCGTTGATCATCGCTTTTGGTTTGTTTACCTACCATCAATCTGAAACCAATATTACTCAAGCGATTGATACCCATTTGATTGAGTTTAAATTCCAAGAACATTTCGCGCAGGATCAAAGCAATATTGAGTTGTCCGATGGCTTAGTGCAAAAGCTGGCCGCTGACATCGCACAAGTCAGTCAATATCGGGTTCGTTTGAGTAAAACCCGTTTTGCTGCGGGGATTTTAGCGGGAAAAACGGTGACGGTGCAGGTCAAAGATGAGGGCGGTAAAGCTTATTTGGATGTGGAGTATCGCAATAATGGATCGGGGACTATTCTGTTTAGCCGCCAATACTCGCTTGCTTTGCCTCAAATTAAAGCCGTCATGAAGCAAGCCTCGCTGGATTTAATGCAAGTATTAGCCGTACCGGATGCGGCCAGTAAGGCTGAGCGATTAATGGCGAATATGCCCGCCAACCAGCAAGCGTTAGTCAAGTTGATTCAAGCCCATCATTATCTCAATGTATCTCAGCCATCTTCTTTTAAAGAGGGGATCAGGCTGTTAGAGGAGGTATTGAAAATTGAACCTGATAACACTTACGTGCAAGCTGAGTTATTAGTGGCTTACTATGTGCAAACGGCGCTCGATCCAAGCCAGGTGCTGAGCATTGACCGTGTGAATCAATTGACGCAGTCATTACTGCATGCCATCGAGCAAGGCCAACCATTGCAACAGCCGCGTATTTTCGAAGCATTAGCGCTGCATGAGACCATGCGTGATAATGCGCCGCAAGCCAATCATTATTTGCAAAAAGTCCTTGCTGAGCGTGAATCAGTACTGGCGTATGTACTTTTGGGTAAACTGGCCGAATTACAGGGCGATAGAGAAAGGGCCAGTGAAGCGTACAGCGAAGCTTTTTATATTGATACGTCGATGGAAACTTATATGTTGTGTGAAAACTTAGCTTTTTATAGCAACCTTAAGTCGATTGATTACGCGCTCTATCGCGCCGTTCATCCATCGGTTACGACTGTGTTATAGAAACTGCGTTGGGTTTCATCTCAACTATACTGCGTGGTTTATGGCGTGCCATAGCATGAGAGTTGAGTGTTTATTACTCATCGTTATTTATCTGGGGGCTTTAACTGTCCCCTTTAGAGGCCACTATGCAAGGTATTCTTTCTATCCAATCTCACGTGGTGTATGGCTGCGCTGGCAATAGCTCGGCTGTATTCCCTTTGCAGCGTTTAGGGCATGTGGTTTGGCCGATTCACACCGTTCAATTTTCCAACCACACCCAATATGCGCAGGGCTGGACGGGCAAAGTGCTGCAACCGGGTGATATCAGTGATCTCGCGCAGGGCTTAGTTAACATTGAGGTCGTTAGCGGGATCAAAGCAGTGATTTCAGGCTATATCGGGAGCGATGCGCAGGCTGATGAAATTTTAGATACGGTTGAGCGAGTGAAAGCTGCGAATCCTAACTCCCTATATATTTGCGATCCTGTGATGGGGGATCCGGTTAAAGGTTGTGTGGTGAGTCCGGAAGTAACCAAAGCTTTGTGTGAACGGATCATGCAGAAAGCCGATATTATTGTGCCTAATCAGTTCGAGTTAGCCCGATTTACGGGGATCGAGATTGATGATTTGGAGTCGGCGATTAAGGCGTGTCAACGCGCATTAACCATGGGGCCAAAAATTGTCTTAGTGAAGCATCTGCACAGTGCTTCTGAGCATCAATTTACTATGTTGCTGGGTAGCGCTCAGGGCTTGTTTCTTGTCACTCGGCCTTTGCTGGATTTTGTTCGCCAACCTGTAGGGGTAGGGGATCTCATTACGTCACTCTTTACTGGCTATTACTTGAATAATCACGATGCACTGAAATCATTCGAGCTGTGTAATCATGCGGTTTATCGAGTCTTAAAGCAAACGGCAGAGCAGGGCGAGTGGGAATTGCAAATTATTGCCGCTCAAGAGGAATTGGTCAGCACCATCGCTGATTTTACCGCCGTGCTGATAGCAACTGCAGGCTAAAACATCATCCAACGATACCAAACCCTAGACCGAACGATCGCTCCTATCCTAAACCTTCAACCTCAGGCTTTTCTTTGTCGAGCGACTCTGTTCGCTCTATCGCGTGTTCTCTCAACGGATTAGAGCGATCAAGTCTATTGGCATTGGGCGAACATTGCTTTGCCAGCGCCCAATTGTGTAGTGAAACCCTTCCTGATAACTGCGTTTGTGGCTTTATCACATCAAACGGTTTGTTTATCTCACCTATCTGCTCCGATTGTTCTCTCCTGATATTTTTAGCTTTTGTGATGTTTTGTTGTTTTATTTTTTATCTATCAGAAAAGTAAGGATATTTATTTTTTTCGTTATCAGGTTTTTCTCAATAAATAGGGATTCACTCATTATTTTATTGATAAGCGCATCTTTATTTTTTTCGTCAATTTTGAGCGTAATCTGCAGCCAAATTCAGTGAGATGTCGTGGCGACTTATTAGCTAAAGCCTCTCACTTATTATGGTTTGAGCCTATGGCTCGTAGAAAATATCGGGAGACGTTATGTCATCGAATACCAAAAAAATTGGCGTCATTGCCTGTACTGGGGTGGTCGCGGGCAACATGATGGGTAGCGGCATTGCCTTGTTACCCTCAAGCCTTGCAACGGTTGGCTCTATTTCTCTATTTAGTTGGATTATCTGCATCATCGGCGCGCTGAGCTTGGCGTTTGTGTTTGCACGCTTAGCCACTAAAAACCCACAAGAAGGTGGCCCAATTGCTTATGCAGGTGAAGTTTCACCAGTATTTGGTTTCCAAGCAGGTGTGCTTTATTACCACGCAAACTGGATTGGGAACTTAGCTATTGCCATTACGGGTGTCTCCTACCTTTCGGTGTTCTTCCCTATTTTGAACAACCCTGTTCCTGCTGGGATAGCCACTATTGCTGCGGTATGGGTGTTTACTTTGGTCAACTTGCTAGGGGGCAGTTGGGTTAGCCGTTTGTGTACGTTTGGTTTGGTATTAATTTTGGTTCCAGTGCTGGGCACTGCTCTTTTGGGCTGGACTCATTTTGATATGGCAACCTATCAACAAAACTGGAACGTTTCTGCTGGCAGTGATAATCACGCCATTATCAGTGCCGTATTGATCTGCTTGTGGTCATTTGTTGGTGTTGAGTCAGCCGCGGTATCGTCGGGTATGGTACACAACCCCAAACGCACCGTGCCGCTAGCGACAATGCTTGGCACGGCGATCGCGGGGATTATTTATATCCTTTCGACACAAATGATCAGTGGGATGTTCCCTGCCGCAGAAGTTGCCGCTTCCGGTGCTCCTTTTGCGCTCGCGACAACGGAACTCTTTGGTAGTTGGTCTGCACCGTTTGTTTCAGCCTTCACAGCCTTGGCTTGTTTTACGTCGTTAGGCTCTTGGATGATGTTGGTCGGTGAAGCGGGTAAACGTGCTGCGAGCGATGGCAACTTTCCTAAAATCTACGGCGATACGGACAAAAACGGTGTGCCTAAAAAAGGATTGATCTTAGCGTCAATCAAGATGACAGCGCTGATGTGTGTCTTGATGGCTTTTAGCTCTCAAACCGCGCACGCGTCAGATATCTTTAACCAACTTACAACAGATGCAGTGTTGTTAACCATGCTGCCTTACTTTTACTCCAGCATTAACTTGATCCGTTTCGAAGGGATGACGACGCGTAATGGTTTTGTGATGTTGTTCTCTGGTGTCGCGTGTGCGTTTTGTATGGTGGCACTGGCTGGCGCGGAAGGGACGACCTTGACCGCCACCTTCATCATGTCACTGGTCATTTTGATGTTCTACAGCAAAAAAACGGGCCTTGCTCAATACATAGAGTCACACAAAAACGATTTACCTGCGTCAGCGGCTTAATTTCCTAGGCTAGCGCGCCAGCTACGCAGTGCGTTAGTCCTTCATTTTCCTTGGTGCTTCTTCTCCTCACTATCACAACGGATAGGGAGCGCCTTTTCTCGTCTTGGAGATGTTCAAATGAATATTTTTGCTATCTTGAACCACATGGGTGTGTTCTTTAAAGAAGAGCCTGTTCGCCAGCTTCACGCGGCATTAGAAAAAGCAGGTTATGACGTGGTTTATCCCGTTGATGATAAAGATTTGATCAAATTAATTGAGATGAATCCGCGTGTTTGTGGGGTGTTATTTGACTGGGATAAATACTCTCTTGAGCTTTGTGAGCGCATCAGTAATGTCAACGAAAAACTGCCAGTACACGCATTTGCCAATGAGCAGTCAACGTTAGATATTTCATTGACAGATTTGCGTTTGAACGTGAGCTTTTTTGAGTATTCGTTAGGCATGGCCGATGATATTGCAGTGAAGATCAATCAAGCAACGCAAGAGTATAAAGATGCGATCATGCCTCCGTTTACCAAAGCGCTGTTTAAATATGTGGAAGAGGGCAAGTACACTTTCTGTACTCCTGGTCATATGGGAGGTACGGCATTCCAAAAAAGCCCCGCAGGAAGTATCTTTTATGATTTCTACGGCCCGAATACATTCAAAGCAGACGTCTCAATTTCGATGCCAGAAGTGGGTTCACTGCTTGATCACTCTGGCCCACATAAAGAAGCGGAAGAGTATATTGCACGAACATTTAATGCCGACAGTTCTTACATCGTAACCAACGGTACTTCGACATCAAATAAAATTGTCGGCATGTATTCTGCGCCGGCGGGTAGCACTGTGCTGGTGGATCGTAACTGCCATAAATCATTAACTCATTTAATGATGATGACAGACGTAACGCCTATTTACTTCCGTCCAACTCGTAATGCTTACGGTATTTTAGGCGGAATTCCACAAAGCGAATTTAGCCGTGATGTGATTGCTGAAAAAGTGGCCAATACCCCGGGTGCCAGCGCGCCAAGCTATGCTGTGATCACCAACTCGACTTACGATGGTTTGTTGTACAACACCCAATTCATCAAAGAGTCTTTAGATTGTAAACACATTAACTTTGACAGTGCTTGGGTGCCTTACACTAACTTCAACCCAATTTACCAAGGTAAATGTGGTATGAGCGGTGAAGCGATGCCAGGTAAAGTGTTTTATGAAACACAATCTACTCATAAGCTGCTCGCCGCTTTCTCGCAAGCTTCGATGATTCATATAAAAGGTGAGTTTGATAAAGAGTCGTTTAACGAAGCCTTCATGATGCATACCTCGACCTCGCCTCAATACGGTATTGTGGCTTCAACTGAAACAGCAGCAGCGATGATGCGTGGCAATACGGGTCGCAAGTTGATGCAAGATTCTATTGATCGCGCCGTACGTTTCCGTAAAGAGATCAAACGATTAAAAGGTGAGAGTGATAGCTGGTTCTTTGATGTATGGCAGCCGGAGAATATTGATACAACGGAATGTTGGAAGCTAGACCCTAATGATAACTGGCATGGTTTTAAAGGTATTGATGATAACCACATGTACCTTGACCCAATTAAAATTACTTTATTAACTCCGGGAATGAATCAACAAGGTGAGCTTGAAGCGTCGGGGATCCCTGCCTCATTAGTGGCTAAATTCTTAGACGAGCGCGGCATTGTGGTTGAAAAAACAGGCCCATACAACCTGCTGTTCTTGTTCTCAATTGGTATTGATAAATCGAAAGCGATGCAACTGCTGCGCGGTTTGACTGAGTTCAAACTGGGTTACGATTTGAACTTGATCATTCGTTCGATTCTTCCTTCTTTATACAAAGAAGACCCAAGCTTCTACGAAGGCATGCGTATCCAAGAGCTAGCGCAAGGTATTCACGACTTAACTAAGAAATATGCATTGCCAGAATTGATGTACAAAGCATTTGATGTGTTGCCTGAGATGAAAGTGACGCCACACGCGGCGTGGCAGAAAGAACTACGCGGTAAAACTGAAGAGGTTCTGTTGAATGAAATGGTTAACCGCGTGAGCGCGAATATGATCTTACCTTATCCTCCTGGTGTACCTTTGGTGTTGCCAGGTGAAATGGTGACAGAGAGCTCACGTCCTGTCCTTGAATTCTTGGAAATGTTGTGTGAAATCGGCGCGCATTATCCGGGGTTTGATACTGATATTCACGGCTTGTATCGTCAAGCTAACGGGAGCTACACAGTGAAAGTGTTGAAAGACTAAAGGTCGATTTTGTTGGCGGTTTATCGGGAACCTTTATTGCGCGCGCAGCGATAAAGATAAACCCGCCAACACCCTAAATTCGATTGCGATACCTCAAACCAACGTAAATCGATTCAAGAGAGCCATTCGGCTCTCTTTTTTATCGAAGTATTTAGCGGCTCTCTAGCGGCTTATAGTGCTTATAGTGCTTAGAAAGCGTAAGAGGCGTTAATATAGAACTGACGAGGTGCGCCTGGCATAATTTGTGTCGCACCAGTGGCACTGACGTAATAGTCCTTATCTAACACGTTTTCTACGCTCAATTGAGTGCTCCAATCTTGCCATTGGTAACCCAGACGAGCATCAAAACGCGCGTAACCGGGCAGTTTGGTCGTATTTTGTGAGTCAGCATAGCGATCGCCTACCGCTGTCATACCCGTTTCAGCGAACCAGCCTTGTTCCGCTTGGTAGTGAATAAATAGTTGACCATTCAGTTTTGATACTGCACTTGGGCGATTGCCTTGGGTATTATTCTCGGCTTTGATGATTTCAGCATCTTGCCAGCCGATAGCCCCACGCAGTGACCATGTTTCGCTGAGGTATGCTTTCACATCCAATTCCACACCATCGGTTCTTTGTAAACCAGTGAGTAATATGATTTTTGGGTCGAGAGGATCTTTCATCCGGCGGTTATACATCTCTAAACGATACAGAGATAAAGTGCTGGCAATGCGTCCATCGAACCAATCGCTTTTTGCACCAATTTCATATAAACGGCTGTGCTCAGGATCAAGCTGATTGGCTTTGTTACCTGGTGAAAGACCAATCACCCCGCCTCCGACAGGAGAAAAGGTTTTGCTGTAAGAAGCGTATAAGGCGTGATCCGCCACTGGGTTCCAAACCAAGCCTAAGCGAGGACTTAGGTTATAAGAGGTTTGAGTTTCTTCTTTATTAAGATCCAAGCGGTGAGTGGTAACTTTAAATTCGTCGTAGCGTAGGCCAAGTAACAGATGCCAGTTGTTTAGACTGATTTGATCTTGTAAGTAAAGACCAGAGCTGCGTACTTTATGATTAGCATCGCTAGACAGCGACATTTCACCATTGTGGCTTGGGAGTTGGTCCGGTTGGTAAAGGTTGCCCGCAGGGATCGCCTCCTTATTTTTATACAGTTTTGGATTACGTTCCTGCCAACTCAGTTCTAGGCCAGCCAATAAACGGTGGTTAATTGAGCCGGTATTGAATTGGCCTTCCACTTCGCTTTGGCTGGTTAAGTTGCTGGCATTGAGCTGTTGCTGCCAGCGCTTACGAACCACGTTATCCCCTTTCACTTGAGTGACGTAAGTATTATCAAATTCGCTGTCGAGCTTAATGTAGCTGAGCTGTTGGCGCAGTTGCCAAAGATCGTTCAATTGCCAAGTGAGTCGTGAGCGAGTTGTTTCGCTCACATCATCAATAAAATCACGTTTAGTATCGCTGTAGACAGCGCTGTTAGGCACATCAGCCGGGTAGCCATTGACCGCAGGAATGCCGCGGTCCGGTGTGCGGTGGTGCTCATTACGTTCATACTGGATAAGAAAATCGAGGTTGTCCTTAATTGCCCAACGCAGTGAAGGTGCCAGCAGTGTGCGTTTGCCTTCCACACCATCGCGGAAACTGTTGCTGTCTTCTTGTGCCATATTCAAGCGCACCTGCACATCGTCATGTAATTCACCGCTAAGATCGGCAGCGAGACGTTGGTAATCATGGCTACCAATTCGTGCATTGATACTTGAGGTTTGGCCTTTTTGTGGCGTTTTACTGACTCGGTTGATGATTCCACCAGTACTACCACGTCCATACAGTACCGCCGCAGGTCCTTTCAGGATCTCGACACTTTCGATGTTGCCGAGATCGCGCGTGTACTGCATGTCATCACGGAAACCATCGAGGTAGAAATCGTTACTGGCCGCAAAACCACGAATCTTCACGCTATCAAAGCGGGTATCATTGACCGCATCAATACCGGGCGTACCGACTAGCGCTGCGCTTAAGGAGGATGGATTAAAGGCGCTGAGCTGCTCTGCAGGTAGGCTATTAATGGTTTGCGGCACTAATTTCGCAGGCGTTGCAGTCCGTGTTGCGGTGGCAACAACCGGGTGCTGAGTTTGTTGGCTTGTTACAACCAACGTCTCTTCTTGGGCTAGTGCTGAGTGATGAGCGGCGAGAATAGCTAAGCAAAGTAATGTGGGGCGACTTTTAAAATAGGACATAATAAACTCTTACAATAATTCGTTACGCGAATTGTAATTGATATCATTAATATTTAAAAGAATAATTCACCTTTATTTATTGCCGCTAAGCCTATTTGTTTAATGAATGAGCAATGTGAGATCAATAGCAATAGCAATGTTGTCAGCAGAGATAGCTTTTACTGGTGTTTTGAGTAATAAAAATGGAAAAACCGAGCGCAGAGGCTCGGTTTTAAAAGCGATGGTATCTAGTTGCTCGATTCGTGCAGTAGCTAGATTAGTTCATGCCGTATTTTTTTAGCTTCTTACGAAGAGTACCGCGGTTGATACCCATCATGGTTGCTGCGCGAGTTTGGTTACCGCGAGTGTACTGCATGATGGTGTCGAGTAGTGGCTGTTCAACTTCAGCAAGAACTAACTCGTATAGTTCTGTCACTTCTTGGCCGTTTAACTGCGCAAGGTAGTTTTTAAGAGATGCTTTAACTGAATCACGTAGTGGTTTTTGCGTGATTTGATCTTGTGAAGTTACGGTTGTTACTGTGAAAGCTTCTGAAGTCAGGTTTTGTTCGAACATATGCGGTCTAGCTCTTCTCTTAATTATGATGCAACGTTATCAAAATAACCTTCGAGCGCGTCAATTTGCAGCGGTGCTGCGTCAATAGCGTTGAAGGTACGGCGAAACTCACTCGCTTGCTCATGTTCTTTCAGATACCAACCCACATGCTTACGAGCGATGCGAGGGCCTAAATACTCACCATAGAAACTGTGGAGAGCTTGTACATGACCAAGCATAATATCTTTCACTTCCGCAGCCGGAAGTTCAGACATCGTGGTGCCGTTTTCCAAATAGTGTTGGATTTCTTGGAAAATCCACGGGCGACCTTGGGCAGGGCGTCCAATCATTAAAGCGTCAGCACCGGTATAATCCAGCACGTATTTCGCCTTCTCTGGGCTATCGATATCACCGTTAGCAATAACCGGAATAGAGATGGCGTTTTTCACCGCTTTAATGCTGTCGTATTCGGCCTCGCCTTTGTACATACACGCTTTGGTTCTGCCATGCAGGGCTAAAGCTTGTATGCCGCAGTCTTCGGCTAATTTAGCGATGTAGACACAGTTTTTGTTGTCCGTGTCCCAGCCAGTACGGGTCTTTAATGTCACGGGGACATCAACGGCGTTCACCACCGCTTTCAAGATCTGTTCAATCGTCTCCGGAAATTGGAGTAAGGCTGAACCCGCCAGCTTTTTATTCACCTTTTTTGCTGGGCAACCCATGTTGATGTCGATGATCTGAGCACCGTTCTCAACACTAAATTGGGCTGCATCGGCCATAAGCTGTGGGTCGGCTCCCGCAATTTGTACCGAGCGAATGCCCGATTCGCCCTCATGTACCATACGTTGCATCGACTTTGACGTATTCCATAGAGCAGGATTAGAGGACATCATTTCACTGACGGCCATGCCTGCTCCATAGCGAAGACACAACTCTCGAAATGGTCTGTCAGTTACTCCTGCCATAGGGGCAACGATAAGATTGTTCTTAAGTTGATAGTTTCCGATTTTCAAAACGTCATCACAGTTCTGTACCAGCAAGGGCGGGCATTTTACGCATTTTTTTACTGCGTGAAAAGACTAATATTTGAGCATTTACAATTTGTTTTAGTAAATCGTATAAAATACAGTCTATTAGCGCACAAAGTCTTATCTAGCCTTGCTTGCGACCCGAGATGCGGCACCACTCATTGAGCTCAATGATCGGGTCAATGTGAAGCTCGTCACGATAATGATTGGCAACCTCTTCGGCTTGAGTGTCCAAAACGCCGGACATCGCAAGTTGGCCATTGGGTTTAAGTAGCCCTTTGATCACGCCATTCAGGTCGCGCAGTGGGCCGGCCAAAATGTTGGCCACAACTACGTCAGCGACTAAGCCTTCAGGTTGGTCTTGTGGCAAATACACTTCAAGTTGGTCAGCTACGCCATTGCGTCCTGCGTTGTCGTTAGAAGCAAGCAGTGCTTGTGGGTCGATATCAATACCGACGACTTTGGCTGCGCCCAATTTGATCGCCGCAATGGCTAAGATGCCTGAACCACAACCAAAATCGATGACGGTTTTGCCTGTTAGGTCGAGCCCTTCGAGCCACTCTAAACATAATGCAGTCGTTGGGTGAGTGCCTGTGCCGAATGCAAGGCCCGGGTCGAGCATCACGTTGACAGCGTCAGGTTCTGGGATTTCACGCCAGCTTGGGCAAATCCACAAACGTTGACCAAATTTCATTGGGTGGAAGTTGTCCATCCATTCACGTTCCCAGTCTTTATCTTCGAGCTGTTCAACTTTGTAGGCAAAGTCATCACTCAGCAGTTTGCTTGAGCGAATTTGGTCAATGATCCATGCGCTATCCGCTTCGGCATCATACAGCGCCAGCACGTCGGTATCGCCCCAAAGGCGAGTTTCGCCCGGAAGCGGTTCAAAAACAGGGGTGTCGTGAGCATCAAGAAAAGTGACGGATACTGCGCCCGTCTCTTCCATCAGCATGTCGCCAATTGGCTCGGCATTGGCGTTAGTTGCGTTCAGTTTAATTTGAATCCAAGGCATGTCAGTTGCTCTGTTATGTCGTCAGTTGGCGCAGAGTTTAGCAGAAACTGACTCGGCTGCCGAAAACAAAAATGCTCACCGAAGTGAGCATTTGGTCTCTCGCGACGCGAAAATTAGTGCTGTAAACCCAATTTCTTCTCAAGGTAGTGGATGTTCGCTCCACCGTGTTGGAAGTTCTCATCTTGCATGATCGATTGCTGCAAGGTGATGTTGGTTTTAATGCCATCGACGATCATTTCGTTTAACGCATTTTTCATGCGCGCAATTGCCACGTCACGGTTTTCACCGTAAGTGATGAGCTTGCCGATCATTGAATCGTAATGCGGTGGCACTGTGTAGCCTGCATAAATGTGTGATTCCCAACGAACGCCCATACCGCCCGGCGCGTGGAAGTGTTCGATTTTGCCCGGAGAAGGGAGGAAACGAACCGGATCTTCCGCGTTGATACGGCATTCAATCGCATGGCCACGGATCTTAATGTCATCTTGGGTAAACGACAGTGGTTGACCTGCGGCGACGCGAAGCTGTTCTTTGATGAGATCAACGCCAGTGACCATTTCGGTGACTGGGTGCTCAACTTGAATACGCGTGTTCATCTCAATGAAGTAGAACTCGCCGTTTTCGTATAGGAACTCAAACGTACCGGCACCACGATAGCCAATTTCGAGACAAGCGCGTGTACAACGTTCGCCGATGTATTTACGCATCTCTTCGGTAATGCCTGGTGCAGGCGCTTCTTCAACCACTTTTTGGTGACGACGCTGCATTGAGCAGTCACGTTCACCAAGGTGAATTGCGCCACCTTGGCCATCCGCAATAATTTGTACTTCAACGTGACGTGGGTTTTCTAGGAATTTTTCCATGTAAACCATGTCATTGTTGAACGCCGCTTTGGCTTCGGCACGTGTCATTGCGATCGCTTGGGTCAGTTCACTTTCGCTACGAACCACACGCATACCACGGCCGCCGCCGCCGCCAGAAGCTTTGATGATCACAGGGAAACCAATACGTTTCGCGTGGGCTTTATTTTTGGCTTCATCGCCATCCAGTGGGCCGTCAGAACCTGGCACACAAGGAACGCCCGCTTTTTTCATTGCGCTGATGGCTGACACTTTGTCACCCATCATGCGAATGGTATCGGCTTTCGGGCCAACAAAAATGAAGCCTGAACGCTCGACTTGTTCAGCAAAGTCGGCGTTTTCAGAAAGAAAACCGTAACCGGGGTGAATGGCTACTGCGCCAGTCACTTCCGCTGCAGAAATAATGCGTGGAATGTTTAAGTAGCTGTCAATACCACGTGCTGGGCCAATACAGATGGTTTCGTCGGCCAGCAGTACGTGTTTTAAATCACGATCGGCAGTGGAGTGCACGGCAACAGTTTTGATGCCAAGCTCTTTACATGCGCGCAGAATACGAAGTGCAATTTCACCTCGATTCGCGATGACTAATTTATCTAACATAAAGCAAACCTCGATTATTCGATAACAACAAGCGGTTGGTCGAATTCAACGGTCTGGCCGTCTTCAAGTAGGATTGCCGTAACGGTACCTGCTTTATCGGCTTCGATTTGGTTCATCATTTTCATCGCTTCAACGATGCATAGTGTGTCACCGACTGAAACACTTTGACCGACTTCGATGAAGGATTTTGAATCTGGACTTGGTGAGCGGTAGAAAGTACCGACCATTGGTGAAAGCACTTGGTGACCTTTTGGCGCTACAGGCGCGGCGGCTTCAGCCGTTGGCGCAGGGGCAGCGACTGGCGCGGCTTGTTGTGCTGGCGCTGGTGCAGCGTAATGCATCTGAGCCATCTGTACTGGCGCAGTGTTACGACTGATGCGTACCGATTCTTCACCTTCAGAGATTTCTAGTTCAGAAATGCCAGATTCTTCTACCAGTTCGATAAGCTTTTTGATTTTACGAATATCCATCTTTTCTTTCTCTTTATCTTGTGAATACGTCAGCCCTTAAGGTTGGGCCGTAGAGTGTTTGTTTATCGTTGATCGTATGTGGGTTATTTTGTCTGTAGCGCTTTTATGGCGGCTGCAAGAGCAAATTCATAACCTTGTGCACCTAAGCCGCAAATCACCCCTTGCGCCTTATCCGACAGATAGGAGTGGTGGCGAAAAGGTTCACGTGCGTGAACGTTGGATAGATGCACTTCAATAAATGGGATGGCGACACCCAATAACGCATCGCGCAGTGCCACACTGGTGTGCGTCAATGCAGCGGGATTAATGATGATGAAGTCGACCTTGCCGTAAGCGGCATGGATGGCTTCGATCAGCTCATATTCGCGGTTCGATTGAAGATGTTCTAACTCAATATCTGCTTTTTGCGCTTGTTCGCGTAATGTCTCGACAATGTGCGCTAAGGTGTCAGAACCATAATGTGCAGGTTCACGTAGCCCTAACAGGTTAAGATTTGGTCCATTTAAGACCAGAATGCGAGATTTAGCAGTCATTGTGTCGACATCTCCCTATATCGTGAAACGAATATTAATATTCCCATATTATTCTTAGGTCAGAGTGAATTTTTCGTCAAAAATTCCCTGAATTTAAGAAATTGCCCAAGATTATAGCTAATTCAGCGCAAATGGCAGCAATTTACTGGTCTTATCAGATAGTTTACTCATTTAATTTTGCAACCGAGTTAACAGAATGAGAAGAAGTGAGAGGGAAAGAAAAAGCCGCCACAAGTGTGACGGCTTAATCATCTCAATGCCTCGCGGCAGGTAGGATCGTTAGCGTTAAGACAATTCTGCTTTTTCGGCGATCAATTTATCCACTACGCTAGGATCGGCCAGTGTCGAGGTATCGCCCAAATTACTGGTGTCGCCGGTGGCGATTTTACGCAAAATACGGCGCATGATTTTGCCAGAACGGGTTTTGGGCAGTGAATCGGTCCAGTGCAGCACATCGGGCGTTGCAATCGGCCCAATCTCTTTTCGTACCCAATCTTTGACCTCTTTGTGCAGCTCGACACTGGGGTAGACGCCATCATTTAAGGTGATGTAAGCATAAATGGCTTGGCCTTTAATATCGTGTGGCACGCCGACAATTGCCGCTTCTGCAATTTTATCAAAAGCAACCAAAGCCGATTCAATTTCCGCAGTGCCCATACGGTGGCCAGAAACGTTTAACACGTCATCCACGCGGCCTGTTATCCAGTAGTAGCCATCCTCATCACGGCGTGCGCCATCGCTGGTGAAATACATGCCTTTGAAAGTTGAGAAATAGGTTTGTTCAAAACGGTCATGATCGCCATAAACGGTGCGCATTTGGCCCGGCCATGAATCTAAAATAACTAAGTTACCTTCGGCAGCCCCTTCAATGATGTTGCCCATGTTATCGACCAAGGCTGGTTGCACGCCAAAAAATGGCCGTGTGGCCGAACCCGGTTTAAGTGCCGTCGCGCCCGGCAGTGGCGTAATTAAAATGCCACCCGTTTCGGTTTGCCACCATGTATCGACAATCGGTGATTTCTCGTTGCCTATGGTTTTGTAGTACCACTCCCACGCTTCTGGGTTAATTGGTTCTCCCACCGAACCCATAATGCGCAAACTGGTGCGTGACGTCTCTTTGACGGCTTCATTGCCTTTCGCCATCAAGGCGCGAATAGCGGTCGGCGCAGTGTAAAGAATGTTGACTTGGTGTTTATCCACCACTTGACTCATGCGGTTGGTGTCTGGGTAGTTGGGAACCCCTTCAAACAGAACGGTTTTTGCACCATTGGCCAAAGGACCGTAAACCAAGTAGGTGTGGCCAGTGATCCAGCCCACATCGGCGGTACACCAAAACACTTCGCCCGGCTGATAGTCAAACACATATTTGAAGGTCATCGCCGCGTAAACAAGGTAGCCACCGGTTGTGTGCAGCACTCCTTTGGGTTTACCGGTTGAGCCTGAGGTGTAGAGGATGAAGAGGGGATCTTCCGCTTTCATGGCTTCGGCTGGGCAATGGTCGGAAGCTTTTGCGGTCGCTTCATGCCACCACACATCACGATGTTCGTGCCAGTCAATTTGGCCACCAGTGCGTTTAAACACGATCACTTTGCTGATGTTTTTCACTTCAGGATGAGTCAAGGCTTCATCGACGTTTTTCTTCAAGGGCACAGCGCGACCGCCACGTACACCTTCGTCGGCAGTGATGACTATTTTGGAATCGGAATCGATAATGCGACCGGAAAGGGCTTCCGGTGAAAAGCCTCCAAACACCACAGTGTGCACTGCGCCAATTCGAGTACAAGCGAGCATCGCAACGGCTGCTTCTGGCACCATAGGCATGTAAAGACAGACCACATCTCCTTTGCGCACTCCTTGCTCTTTCAACACATTAGAAAAGCGACACACTTGTTGATGGAGTTCTTTAAAGGTGAGGGTTTTATCATCAGCCGGATCGTCACCTTCCCAAATAATCGCCACTTCATCACCACGTGTGGCAAGGTGGCGATCAATGCAGTTAGCGGAGACATTTAATGTGCCGTCTTCAAACCAGCGAATGTCTACATGGCCAGTATCAAACGAGGTTTGTTTCACTTGAGTGAAAGGCTTAATCCAATCCACAATCTTGCCGTGTTCACTCCAGAAACTTTCTGGGTCGGTCACTGATTGTCGGTACATCGCTAGGTAAGTGTCATTATCCGCATGTGTTTTGGCTTTGATATTCTCTTTTACCGAATAAACGTGGGCTTCACTCATTACTCTTCTCCTTGTGAATTCAAACAATTTCCCTGTTGATTGGCGATTAGGTTGCGCTGAAAGGAAAATCTGTATGTGGGTAACTGTCAGTCAGAGTACGATTTTCTACAATTAGACTTTAGGATGAGTGTGGGGTAAGTGCTAGCGCGAGTAAGGCGCAACAAAGGGAGGTAGATCACCTTTGGTCAAGCGCACAAACACTAATGCCGCGGCGATGGCATCTTGCAGCGCGTCGTGTTTATCCTGTATCGGTAAGTCGAGATGGCGACAAATCGCCTCTAAGCTGAGGTCGATGTACGCGTTCGGCAACATTCTCTCTAACTGATCATGATAGATCTGACTTACTTCGATGAGAGCATTGGGCAGTGGAAAGCCTAAATGTCGCCGACAAGCGAGGTCGAGGATTTTCTTGTCATAACGAATGTGATAGCCCACTAAAGGTCGGTTGCCGATAAAGTCTAATAGGCGAGTGATGGCCTCTTGCTCGTCGATGCCATCGACCAGATCTTGATGGCGAATTTTGTGGATTTTGACTGAACCTGAGTCGAGCGATTGTGGCGCGCTCAAACGCACTTCAAATGGCTGGCTGGTTAAAATGCGGTTGTCGATAATTTTGGTGGCGGCAATCGTCACTAACTCGGCGCGATTCGGGTCAAGGCTGGTGGTTTAGCAATCGAGCGATACATATTCCCCTTGCATCGGCGTTGCAAACAGTGGCTGATAAGGCGAGTCTTTTAGTTTGTGAAACCAATAATGGCGTGTAAACCAATTCAATTTTCAGACTCCACTATTCGCGAATTTGATAGTGATAGCCAAGCCACTGCTTGAATTTTTTCACCACGTGTAAACTGTGCCTGAGCAGGTCACGCTCGGTTCGGTCGAGCTGTTTTAAATCGAGTTTATTGGTGTTGTGTTGATTGCTCAGTTGCTGAGCTAAGCGCAATTTAAAGAACTGTTTGAGCGCTTCACTGAGGTTATCGGCGGTTTCTCTTTCCAAGACCTTTTGCTGCACTAAGGCCTCGATACGTTCAAAGGTGTTGTTTTGTTGAACTTGATGTTCAAGGCTTAAGGCGCGAATGCCATGCACAATCGGGAAAATGCCCCCTTGTTTAATATCTAAGCCAGATTTGGAGTGTTTCACCGTGCCAAACAGTGTAAGTGGCACAGAAAAACTCAGCGCGGGGCGAGTAAACTCCATCAAAATCAATTCTTGGTCGGCCATTAAATGGCTCAAGTGCTGTTTAATAGGGGCCAATAAGTGTTTGTTGCCCGCAACGGCGTGTGCGTCGGCCATGATCGCAATGTCCATCACTTGCTCGGGTTTGGCCGCTTTCACCCATTGACTAAGCGTGGTTTTCCACTCAGTTTGGCTTTTAACCCATTTGGGATTATTGACCATCACATTGCCCGGACAAAGCGGATAGCCGAGCTGCTGTAAGGTGTGGGTGAGCGTGTCCATGACCACACCCATTTGATGCCACTGCAAGCCATCTTTGATGATCAGCGCGTTATCTTGGTCGGTTTTTAGGATCTGCTCTCCACGGCCTTCGGAGCCGAGTACGATCAAGCAGCAGTGATCATGCAGCGCGGGTGGCACAACCAAATGAAAGGCTTTTTCGATGATCTGTTCATTAACCGCTGAAATCAGCTCCATAATAAAACGAGTGCGAATGCCATTGTTGATTAGGCTTTCAACCAGTTACCGCTGTTTGCTTGAGGCAAGGGCTAACTCTTCCACACAGCTGGCGCGAGCAATACTTAACGTCAGCACGTGAGAATGAGTGGAGAAAGCACTAAGAATTTGTGTCATGTCCAGCATGCCAACCGCTTGATGGCCATCACACACCATCACTCGTTTTATGCGGTTGCGCGTCATGGCGATCATTGCATTAAACAGAAAATCGCCATCGTTGATGTGCAGCACAGGAAAGGTAGCAATTTCCCCAACAGGGGTATCGAGCGGCTGGTTATCGAGCATAACGGAATGCAGCATATTGGTGCGCGTGACGATAGCATAGGGGTGCGCACTGGGGTTTTCGATTAAGCGTTGATCATGCTCGGCAAGACTAACTAAGGCCGCATCAACTCCGTTATCGCGTAATTGCTGGGTCACTTGGTTGAGCGGTTGATCTGGGTTTAAAATCATCGGTGGATGGTAAATTGAGTCATCCACCTTAGTTAAAATAAATTCGGCTAAATTCTTCTGCTGATGTGCTACATCAAGCAGAGCTTGGCGTTTGGCAAGGTTATTGTCGAAGTAGGCGGCGAACTGACCGTTGTCATTATACAGTTCGAGAAAGACGGCTTTCGGCAGCAGATAGCTTAAGGTATCTTCCAGCGCCACGTACTGATGCTTGGCTTTTTCTTCAAACAGTGCGCGTACATCAAACATATCATCGTTGGCGTAGTGAGCAAAAATCTCTTTGCCATCTGGCGAGCGTTCTTCGACCGCGCCTTTGATCAGTACGTGCAGATATACGCTGGGCCTGTCGCTGGCCTGCAGCAGATCGTTGCTACGAAAATAGGCTACATCCAAGGATGAGCGAAGTCGCTGTTGCTGCGGCGGTGTTAAGCGGTCAAAGGGCGGTGACTGCATGTTGAATTTGTCAGGCATAACGATCGTCACTCAGAAGAAATTCCTACCTAAGTGTGACAAAAATCGCCACTACCTCCAGACGACTTTGGTCTAATGAGTGACATGACCCGCAAGGCTGTGAATAAGGAAACAGATTTATCAGTAAACTTCCCTTTTTAGAATCTTAAACTGCCTGCATAATACCGCCGTTTTCTCTCCCTCATTTTGTTCAGGATGAATCATGCTTAACCCCTCTCCATATGGTTGGATATCGCAGTACTTTATTGGTTTCTTCTTTGCGTATGGCGTTTATTTGCCATTTTGGGCGCTATGGTTTGAAAACCAAGGTGTGTCTGCAACCGATATTGGCGTATTAATCGGTATGGGTTTTGCCACGCGTTGCGTTGCTAACTTTGTGATTACGCCGCGTGTTCATAAGGCTGAGCACCTTTTGCCAGCACTGCGTTGGTTAAGTTTAGCGGCGCTGCTATTTATTGGTTTTCACTTTTTTACGGGCGGCAGTTTCTGGCTGATGGCGTTAGCCACTGTGCTGTTTAATATCTGCTGTGGCCCCGTGGTGCCGCTATCTGATGCGATGGCTAACTACTATGCGCGCTTAAAAATGCTCGATTATGGCCGCACTCGCTTATGGGGGTCGGTAGCTTTTATCGCTGGTTCTACCGTGGTTGGCGTACTTGTGGCACGTTATGGTTCAGACATGATCCTCTATACCGCCTTAGCAGGGATATTTGTTTCGCTACTGATCAGCTTGCGCAATCCCAACCCAATGCCCGTGACGGTTGGTGATGCACATGCTGTCCGGCCGAAACTGACGCAGTTATTGCGTGAATGGCCAGTCGTCAAATTCTTGATTTTAGCGGCGCTAATACAGGGCAGTCACGCGGCGTATTACAGTTTTAGCTCGATTCACTGGAAAGCGGCGGGGCATTCTGAAGAGCTAATCGGTTATTTATGGAGCCTTGGGGTTGCCGCTGAAGTGGCGGTATTTGCGCTCAGCAAACGCCTTTTTTCAGGGTGGTCACTACGCACACTATTTGTTGCCGCGTCGATCGGGGTTGTGGTGCGCTGGGGGCTTATGGCATCGACCACCGCGCTGCTTGCGCTAGGGACGATTCAACTGCTGCATGGGGTGACATTTGCGATGGCGCATATAGCGGCGATTCAATACATTCAGCACGCGCCGCAAAGCAAAATGGTGGCACTGCAAGCGCTGTATAACGCCATTCCACTTGGGGCATTTATTGCTTTGATGACCACCTTGAGTGGTTGGGGTTATGAGCGCTGGGGCGCGAATGTATTTTGGGCGATGGCGGTAATGGGTATCTTAGCGCTATTGATCAAAGTCGAACCGACCTCATCTAACGTGTCAGGTATTGAGGTAATGAAAGCTACGCCTGAAGCACAGAATTAACCTTAACTGATTGAGATTAAAAATTATCCTTAGTTAAATGAAGCCTCTTCTTGGAAGAGGCTTTTTTGAACCGATAAGGATATCAAATGCAAGGATGGATCGTCGTTCCCGTTTCGCTCGCTTATTTAGGCGTGCTGTTTCTCATCGCTTGGTATGGTGATAGGCAAAACCAATGGCTGGCAAAATGGCGACCGTGGATCTACAGCTTATCGATCGCAGTCTATTGCACCTCTTGGACTTTTTACGGCACTGTCGGTCAAGCGGCTAGCAACCCTTGGTCATTTTTGCCTATCTACATTGCGCCTATTTTAGTGTTTACCCTTGGCTGGCGTATGTTGGCGCGGCTGATTTTGATTGCGAAACGCGAACATATTACCTCCATTGCCGATTTTATTGCCGCCCGCTACGGAAAATCGCAAGGGTTAGCGGTAACCGTAACTTTGATTGCCGTGGTGGGCATTTTACCTTACATCGCCTTGCAACTGCGCGGCATCACTATGGGGCTTGAGATTATCGCCCCCAATCTCGCTACGCAATTTGGTTATCAGAATTATCACGTCTCGTGGTTTGTGGTTGCGGCTTTAGCGCTATTTACCATGCTGTTTGGTACACGGCATATTGATAACACCGAGCACCACCGCGGCATGATGATGGCGATTGCGTTTGAATCGATTGTTAAATTGGTCGCTTTTTTAGCTGTGGGCGGTTTCATCATTTATCTGGCTTCAAGCCGTGAAACGGTTGATCTAAGTGCGATTGCCGAGCAGACGTATCAAGCGCCCAACTGGCCAACGCTGTTGATCCACACCGTATTAACTATGATGGCGATCATCTGCTTACCGCGTCAGTTCCATACCATGGTGGTAGAAAATGAACGCGCGCAAGATCTACACACGGCGCGCTGGTTATTTCCTCTTTATCTGGCTTTAATGGGGTTATTTGTTCTACCTATTGCATGGGTTGGGCAAAGCTTGTTAAGCGGCAGCCCCGCCGATACTTATGTGCTCAGCGTGCCTATGTCGGTGGGCGCAGAGCATATAGCGCTACTGGCGTTTTTAGGCGGCACATCTGCGGCCAGCGGTATGGTGATTGTCTCGACCATCGCATTGGCTATCATGGTTTCTAATGATTTGGTGATGCCGCTTCTGTTGCGCCGCATGCGTTTAACTCAGCGCAACTACCGTCATTTATCTGGGTTGTTGCTCAACATCCGTCGCGGGTTGATTCTATTGCTGCTGCTTGGCGCGTTGGGGTTTTTATCAGGCATTGGATGCGATTGGTTCTTTATCGGCGATCGGTTTTCTCTCATTTGCGGCGATTACCCAATTTGCCCCTTCATTGATTGGTGGCATGTACTGGCGTGAAGGCAACCGCAAAGGCGTTTATGTTGGATTGGCGGTCGGTTTTACTGTGTGGCTAGTAACCTTAATGAGCCAAACCGACATGCTGGCGGGCGATGCACAAACTAACGTTCTGTTATGGATGATCACCCCGCCGGATTGGTTGGTGCAGATGGGGCTGAAAAACTCAGATTGGGGCATGATGCTCAGTGTTGTGCTCAACACATTCTGCTACGTTGTTGTCTCTATGGTGACTCGTCCGAGTTTGAGTGAGCGTTTGCAATCGGCTTCTTTTGTCGGTACGCCGCTGCCTGAGAGTGAGAATCTCAGCTTGTATCAAAGCCGCGTGACAGTGGCTGAGCTTGAAATGTTGGCCGCCCGTTTTGTAGGGCGCACTCGTGTTCGCACTGCCTTTCGCCAATATTGGAGCCAGCAGCGAGAGACGTTACTGCCTAACCAACAAGCGCCATCTACCTTAATCCGTCATACAGAAAGAGTGCTGGCGGGGGTGTTTGGTGCTTCTTCGGCCAAATTAGTGCTCACTTCCGCACTGCAAGGGCGCAACATGCAACTTGAGGAAGTGGCGACCATTGTTGATGAAGCATCTGAGCTGTACGACTTTAGTCGCGGCTTATTGCAAGGGGCCATTGAGCATATTGGTCAAGGAATTACCGTGGTCGATAAAAAGCTGCGGCTGGTGGCGTGGAACCAACGCTATCTCGAACTGTTTGAGTTTCCCGCTGGGCTGATTCAAGTGGGGCGACCGATTGCGGATGTGATACGGCACAATGCGCAACACGGATTGTGTGGCCCTGGTGACCCTGAGGATCACGTGCGGCGGCGGGTGTATCACCTTGAGCAAGGAACCAGACATACTTCGGCGCGTATTCGCCCTGATGGACGAGTTATTGAAGTGCAAGGCAACCCGATGCCGGGCGGCGGGTTTGTGATGAGCTTTAGCGACATCACCGTTTTTCGCGAGGCTGAGCAAGCATTAAAAGAGGCCAATGAAACCTTAGAAGATCGCGTGCACCAACGCACCCTAGAGCTTGAAACCCTTAATAAACGTTTGGTGGCGGCAACTCAAAAATCAGACCAAGAATCGCAATCAAAATCGCGCTTTTTGGCCGCTGTCAGCCACGATTTAATGCAGCCGTTGAACGCTTCGCGCCTGTTTGCCTCTTCGCTCTCGGAAGTGGCCAAAGAGACGGAAGTGAAAACGTTGGCGGGTTATATAGAGAGTGCTCTGGGCGCGGCTGAAGATCTGATTGGTGATTTGCTGGATATTTCACGTCTGGAGTCCGGCAAGCTTGAGGTGCATTGCCACAGCTTTGCTATTAATGATGTGTTTTCGAATCTTAACGCTGAATTTAGCGCCTTAGCCAAGCAGCAAAGCATCGATTTTAAAGTGATTCCGTCCTCGCTCTATGTGATGTCTGACCCTAAATTATTGCGCCGCGTGGTGCAAAACTTTCTCACTAACGCGTTTCGCTACAACCCTAAAGGAAAAGTGGTGCTGGGTATACGCCGAGTGCGAGATCAGGTCAGGATTGATGTTTGGGATAATGGCATTGGTATCGAGCAAGATAAGCAGCAAGAAATCTTTGAAGAGTTTAACCGTGGTAGCCAAGTCCGTTCTGACCAAGGTTTGGGGCTCGGTTTAGCGATTTCAAAAGGCATTGCACATGTGATGGGTCATCAAATATCGATGCGCTCTTGGTATGGAAAAGGCAGCGTGTTTTCGCTCTCTTTGGCGCGAGCTGAACCTGTTAAACAGGCTCCGACACTGGCGATAGAGCAAGGTATGCCATCTGATCTCAATCATCTGCGCGTACTGTGTGTGGACAACGAAGCTGATATTTTAGTCGGTATGAACGATCTGCTGGCAAGGTGGGGGTGTGATGTCAAAGTAGCAGCCGACTTACTGCAAAGCTTGAAAGCATTAGAAAACAATTGGTTGCCCGATGTCATTTTGTCGGATTACCGCTTAGATAATGGTCGCACTGGTTTGGAGGTGCTGCAGCAGTGCCGCCTACGGCTTGGAGATAGTTTTGAGGGGGTTATCATCAGCGCTGATCGCACTGAAGAGATGATGGATGCGATTAAATCCAATGGCTTTAGCTTTCTTCCCAAACCGATAAAACCACTCAAACTGCGCGCGCTGTTGAATCGAGTCAATTGAGCATACAGCATAAAGCCGATGCGTTGACATCGGCTTTATGGTTATCACGCTTCACTGCGGAGCGAACATCGAGCATGACGCTCGTAGGTGAAGATTAATGGTCGTGAGCTTGACCCGCGCCTTTCGGGAAGCGGATAGATTCCACCATTTCTTGCACTTCGGTTGGAACTTCTGCGGTAAATTTATTCACCACAATCGATACCACGAAGTTCAAACACATACCTAGCGTACCAATACCTTCAGGACTGATACCAAACAACCAGTTATCTGGCGTGCTGGCTGCCGGGTTAATGAACTTGAAGTAGATGATGTAGGTTGCGGTAAAGATAATCCCTGCGACCATGCCCGCGATCGCGCCTTCTTTATTCATCTTCTTGTAGAAGATGCCCAAAATAATGGCCGGGAAGAAGGAGGCGGCTGCCAAGCCGAAGGCAAACGCTACCACCTGAGCCACAAAACCCGGAGGGTTAATGCCGAGGTAACCCGCACCAACAATCGCAATCACAGAGGCTAAGCGCGCGGCTAACAGCTCTTGTTTATCGGTCATGTTTGGTTTGAAGCCTTTCTTCAATAGGTCATGTGAGATTGATGTTGAGATAACCAACAAAAGACCTGCGGCTGTAGAAAGCGCGGCAGCTAAACCCCCAGCTGCGAGTAAGCCAACCACCCAGTTTGGCAATTTCGCTAATTCAGGAGATGCCAATACGACGATGTCAGGGCTAATTTTCATCTCATTACGCTCATCGCCGGAGTAGAACATGCGACCATCACCGTTCTTATCTTCCCAACTCACAAGACCAGTATTTTCCCAGTTTTTAAACCAAGTCGGTGCTTCTGCTGCGGGTACACCTTGCATGTCTGACCCATTGATAGTGTCAATTAAATTAACTCGTGCAAAGGCAGCAACGCCCGGTGCGGTGGTGTATAGCAAAGAGATAAACAGCAATGCCCAACCTGCCGAAATACGTGCATCACGTACTTTAGGCACAGTGAAGAAGCGAATGATCACGTGAGGAAGACCAGCAGTACCTACCATCAAGGCTGCGCAGATAAAGAACACGTCAACCATGCTTTTATTACCATCAGTATAGGTAGTAAAGCCGAGCTCTTGAGTTAAGCCATCAAGTTTATCGAGTAGGTAGACATCGCTTCCAGTAATGGTTGAACCCATGCCAATTTGTGGCAGTGGGTTACCTGTCATCATGATCGAGGTGAAAATAGCCGGAACAAGGAAGGCGAAAATGAGCACGCAGAATTGTGCAACTTGTGTATAAGTGATGCCTTTCATGCCACCAAGTACTGCGTAGAAGAACACGATCCCCATACCGATGACGATACCGACGTTAATATCCACTTCGAGGAAACGAGAGAAGACCACGCCGACGCCGCGCATTTGCCCCGCCACATAAGTAAACGAGATAAAGATGGCGCAAAATACCGCCACCATGCGCGCGGTTTTTGAGTAGTACCGCTCACCGATAAAATCCGGCACGGTGAACTGGCCGAATTTACGCAAGTAAGGTGCAAGGCAGAGTGCTAGTAACACATAGCCGCCAGTCCAGCCCATTAGATAGACAGCGCCGTCGTATCCGATGAACGAGATAATACCTGCCATCGAGATAAACGAAGCGGCTGACATCCAGTCCGCTGCGGTTGCCATGCCGTTGGCAACAGGGTGAACGCCACCGCCAGCGACATAGAATTCACTGGTCGATCCTGCACGAGCCCAAATGGCAATGCCGATATAGAGTGCAAACGTAATACCGACCAGAATAAACGTCCAAGTTTGAATATCCATTTCGTAAACCTCTTAGTCTTCCTGCACGTTGTATTTCTTGTCGAGCGCATTCATGCGCACAACGTAAATAAAGATCAAGGCGACAAAGGTATAGATGGACCCTTGTTGTGCAAACCAGAACCCTAGTTTGAAGCCGCCTAAATGAATCGTATTCAGTGCGTCGACGAAAAGAACGCCTGCACCATATGATACCAAGAACCACACTGCCAGCAGTGAGCCCATAATTGCCAAGTTTTCCTTCCAGTAGGCTTGAGCATGTTCGGTTGATTGGAACGCCATGACCTTCTCCTTCGGTTTGCATATCGTAGTGTTAATTTAATGTTACGAAGTCAAGATAGAAGTGAAAGGGTGGTGGGTCTGTGCAACTTTAGTCGGGAGGTTGTTTTTTCCAATTCATTGTAACTAAATGAAATGCCTCAATTTAGAAGGTCTTTATTATGTTGAATAAATGTTAAATTAGCCAAAAGTATAAGATCATAAGCTCTTGATTGGAAAATCGCTCATGGCGAGTTAAGGATTTTTTATGTAGTTGGTTATTCTCGCCACGATAAAAACGATCAATGTTTACATAAAGTTGTCTTAAAAACGGATTAAACTAAGGCACAATGGAACGCGAGTTTATATTGGTTGTTCAATCAATAATAATTAAATCAATAAGGAAGGAATATGGATGCAATCGCTATCAATGGTTTTTTTCTCGTAGGTGCTTTGCTGATTGCATTAAGTGTGTTGTTAAGTCCGGTCTCTTCTAAGTTAGGGATCCCTATTCTGCTCATTTTTTTAGTGGTGGGTATGTTGGCTGGCGAGGATGGACCTGGGGGGATTTTATTTGATAACTATCCTCTTGCTTATTTAGTCAGTAACTTAGCGCTCGCCATCATCTTATTGGATGGTGGTATGCGTACCCGTGTTGCCAGCTTTCGGATTGCCTTTTGGCCGTCAGTCTCATTAGCGACGATTGGGGTAGCAATTACTACTACGCTGACGGGGTTAATGGCTGCATGGCTGTTTAATTTGGAGTTGCTACAAGGCTTATTGGTCGGTGCGATTGTCGGCTCAACCGATGCGGCGGCGGTTTTTTCTCTGCTTAAAGGGAGAAGCTTGAATGAGCGCGTCGGTTCAACGTTGGAGATTGAATCGGGCACTAACGATCCGATGGCGGTGTTTTTAACCGTGACATTAATTGCGGTGCTGGGTAGCCAAGGCGATGATCTCAGTGCTGGGTTTTTGTTACTGAGTTTTATCCAGCAATTTGGTCTCGGCGCTTTATTTGGATTAGCCGGAGGTTGGCTACTCTGGAAGCTGATTAATCGTAATCAGTTGCCTGAAGGGCTCTATTCTATTTTGGCCATTAGTGGTGGTTTGATTATTTTTGCGCTGTCCAATTCACTCGGCGGCAGTGGTATTTTATCTATCTATTTGACGGGGTTACTGCTGGGCAATAAACCGACCCGTTGCCGTTACTCGATCTTGAACGTACTGGATGGGATGACGTGGCTTAGTCAAATCGGTATGTTCCTTGTGCTTGGGTTATTGGTCACACCTTCTGAATTGCTGACCATTGCGGTGCCGGGCCTTGCGCTCGCCTTTGGTATGATTTTGTTTGCGCGCCCCATTTCGGTATGGATCGGTTTATTACCATTCAAAGCATTTACCGCGCGTGAAAAGTGGTTTATCTCTTGGGTTGGACTACGCGGCGCTGTACCCATTATTTTAGCGGTTTTCCCAATGATGGCCGGTTTACCGAATGCGCAGCTCTATTTTAACTTAGCCTTCTTCGTTGTGATGGTATCGTTAGTGGTGCAAGGTGGGACCTTGATGAAAGCCGCTGCTTTGGCTCGCGTTGAACTGCCGCCCAAACCTGAGCCAGTTTCACGTACCGGTGTTGAGATATACCCATGCAGCGAATGGGAAACGTTGGTCTATAAACTTAAACAAGATAAATGGTGTATTGGTGAGCCATTACGCAACCTCTCTATGCCTGAAGGAACACGTATTACCGCCGTGTTTCGTGACGAGCAACTGCTTCACCCATCGGGCAGTACTAAGTTGCAAGAGGGCGATGTATTGTGCGTGTTAGCACAGGAGAAAGATCTCGAATCACTGAGCAACCTATTTAGTGAAGCGCCAGAAAAAGCCTCGTTAGAGCGCTTCTTTGGTGACTTCTTTTTGGATGTGGATGCAAAACTCGTTGATGTCGCAGCCTATTATGGTTTGACGATTGAGCACCTCAATCAAGAGATGACGCTCAACGATTTGCTGATCCAAGAGCTCGGAGCCACACAAGTACTGGGTGACCATTTTGAATGGCAAGGTCTGTATCTGGTCGTAGCGGACGTGGCCGATTGGCAAGCAACCAAAGTCGGTTTGCGATTACCTTTAGAAGAGGCGTTAGATGAAGCGAGCGAGTAGCTGACTACTCGCCCAACTCATTGAGTAAAATTACTGCTTGAGTGCGGTTTTTAACCCCAAGTTTACGGAAAATAGCCGTCATGTGCGCTTTGATGGTCGCCTCAGAAACATTAAGCTCATAGGCGATTTGTTTGTTGAGTAGCCCATCAGAGAGCATGCCTAATACCTTGTATTGTTGCGGGGTTAAGGCGGCAATTTTCTTGGTTAAATCATTGCACGCGGCGTGATTGGCAATTAGCCCTTCAGGGAAAAATGGGTCACCGGCTAGGACTTGATTGAGTGCTGCGATCAGCGCGCGCATGTCACTCGATTTAGGAATAAAGCCAAACGCGCCATGGCTTTTTACTTGCGCTACTACCGAAGGCTCTTCACTGGCTGAAATCACCACAATCGGTAAATCAGGGTATTCGGCTCGCAAGTGAATGAGCCCTGACATCCCATTTGCGCCTGGCATTTTGAGATCCAACAGCAGCAAATCCGCATCGCTCTGTTTGGTTAATAAGGCTAACAGGGCATCTAGCGAATCCGCTTCCAATAAATTGGCACCGCTTATCGCCATATGCACTGATTGAAATAGCGCATTGCGAAACAGAGGGTGGTCGTCAGCAATGATGATGGTGTAGGTCGAATCCATGACGTTTTACACTTTTAGCAATGTCATTAAATCGATTATTGACCGCGATCTCTCGCTGAACAATCTTTATACGCTAAAAGTCTGAACTGTATCCACTTTTTGTCTGAGACTTAGTAGTGACTGAGCCTGATCTGAGAGTGGTGCATGCCAAGCGGTTCGAGAAGAAGTGATGGCGTTCACGCGCCATTATTGCCGACGGTTGCAATGGCTTGCTCAAACAGGCGGCAATAACGGGTAAACCTTAAAGCTGGTGGGCGATGAGGTGCGCTAAAAAGCGATCGGCTGGCATAAAACCGCTGATACGCGCGTTTGAAACGCGTTCACCTTGCGCATTCCAAAAATCAATCGTCGGTAACCCTAGCACGTTCATCGCCTTGAGCAGCTCAATATCTTGTGGCTGATTTTTGGTGACGTCCGCTTGCAATAGCACAAAGTTTTGCAGTTTCTGCGCGACCTCTTGCTGATGGAAAGTGTATTTTTCAAACTCTTTACATGCCACGCACCAGTCGGCGTAGAAATCGAGCATGACGGGTTTGCCTGCTAATTTGGCTTGGCTCAACTGCAAGTTGAGCTCGGCAATATTATTCACCCGAATAAACTCGACATGGCTACGGCTTGCTAGGTTGGCTTGTTCTGGCTTAAACCATGCATCCAGTGCAGGTTGCGCTGAAGCAAACAGACCCAATAGCGCAATAATGCCAACCATGCTCTGTTTCCAGCCACCAAACGGCAAGCTGTTTTTACAATGATAGAGCCAACCAAACGCGGCGATCCCAAGCGCGGACCAGAGCGCCGTTGACCACACTGGTGGCAATAAGCGTTCAAGTAAGAAGATCGGCGCAGCCAGTAAAATAAAGCCAAACAGTGTTTTGACTCTCTCCATCCAGCCACCCGCTTTAGGTAGCAGTTTATTACCAAATACGGCGACCAAGATCAGTGGAATCCCCATGCCCATTGCTAAGGCATACAGTGCAATCGCACCAGTGAACAGATCGCCACTTTGCGCGACATACAGCAGCGCGCCAGAAAGAGGCGCGGTGGTGCACGGTGAGCAAACCAAACCGGAAATCGCGCCCATGGCAAACACGCCAACACTGCTCCCGCCTTGCTGCTTATTACTCAGGCTGCTTAGCCACGTCTGTACTTTGCTTGGCAGTTGTAAGGTATAAACGCCAAACATCGACAGGGCGAGTAGCACAAATAGGGTACTGAGGCCAATCAGTACATAAGGGTGCTGCATCGCGGCTTGAAATTGTAACCCAGCCGAAGCGACGACTAGGCCAAGCACGGTATAAGTGAGCGCCATACCTTGCACGTAAATAAACGATAAAATCAACGCGCGCTGTTGTGAAAGTTGGCCACGGCCAAGCACGATACTGGTGAGGATCGGGTACATCGGGAGTACGCAAGGGGTAAAGGCGAGGCCAACGCCAAGTGCTAAAAAGAGAAGCGGTGTCCACCAAGAATCGGCGAGGCGGCTTGCTAGCCCGTCTTGTTCAGCCACGGGCGCTTTTGGTGACGCTGTTTCGCTTTTCGCTACATTGGCCGCCGTGTTGCTGTCAGAGCGAGTATCGCTTGCCACAGCTTGAAGGTCGATAATTCGCGTTTCTGGTGGATAGCAAAAGCCCGCTTTTGCACACCCTTGGTACTGGATAATTAATTTGGCGTTTGCTGCTGCACTGAGGAGCGGTACGTCGACAAACAGTGGCTCAGTATAAATCTTCACATCACCAAAAAATTCATCGTGATATGGCTGACCATCGAGCATCTCGATTTCACCAAGCTGCGCATTTTCGGCGCTGATACTGATCCGATCTTGGTAGAGGTAATAGCCCTGCTTGACCTGCCAATCTAAGAAGACCTGCTTACCTTGCTGCTCGGCATGAAAAGGAAACGCTTGGTCAACAGGGACAAATTGATTGTCGGCTGAGGCCAAACCGAGGTTGTTACCACTATTGAATGGATTGTCATTGCCGAAGACCGCCAACGCAGGTTGGGAAAGTGTCAGCAGAGCTAGCAGTACAAAGGAAAAGAGTAGGCGCATACAAAAATCGAGTCTTCATTAGGTGAGTGTCATCTTAACCCAATCAGACCGCTTTTCGGCGCAATAAGTTTCACAGTGATGGAAAAATCGTCGCTGATGAGGCAGTGAAGCGAGAAAAGCCAAGTGAGGTTGTCGCCCTCACTTGGCTGGGCGATAGGGCTTAAGCGACACCTAGGCGAGTTTTCACCACCGCTTCACACGCTTCAATATTATTGATGTCTTTGGGAATAATAAGCACAGTGTCATTACCACCGACCGTTCCTAAAATCTCAGTGTGGGGATCAATATCAACCAATCGTGCGACCAATTGAGCACTTCCAGGATGAGTTTTTACCACCACAGTGGCTTGATTGTGAGTGATAAACTCAATTTGTGAAGCGATAGATGACTCAACACGCACTGGCGCGGTTTCGACCGTAATGCAGTACACTTTTTTGCCGCACGCATTTTGCACTTTCACCACACCAAGTTGGGAAAGCAAGCGTGATACAGTGGATTGGCTAATGCCTTCATAGCCGAGCTCTATTAGCCTGAGTCGTAGCTCATTTTGGTTAGCAAAACTTTGTTGTTGTAGGATTTTCTTACAAGCGGAAGCTAACGTTTTGTCATCGGCTTGCATTGCGCCGTGGGGGATTTTTCTGTTCACGGGCGGTTCCTTTTATACACGCTACTGCGTCTGGGGTATCGGTGATCCTTACCATGCCAGCACACTCCCAAAGCCCTAGAGTGTGAGTTGACGTTATGTGTGACGCCAATGGCGCAACGGTTGAGCATTGCTCTTTTCCCCTCTATAGGTGGTGGGGGATTATGATTGATGCCTGTAGCTTAGCATTAATCAATGTGTCGCTTTTTGCGGGGGATCACCAAATAATAAACTAGATTGCCGATTGATTTTTGGCGTTTTATGCTGATTTGATGGAATAATATGCACGGAAATATGCAAGATTCGGAAGTTGTCCAGCGCCGAGTTAGGACGCTGGAGGCTGGCAGGGCTGTAAACGCGATGGAGACGCGCTTAGTGCTGTTTTAGCAACGTTCAGTCATGATTTCGCGCGAGAATACTTTCTCACAATAGTGGCATTTGAGATGCACATTCTCTTGTTTGAGCTGCACTTTAAAGCGGCTCTCGACAGGCTCGCCATGAGAGATGCAGTTGCTGTTTGGGCAACGAAATACGCTGTCAATTCGCTCTGGCAAAGTGAGGGTCAGTTTGTTGACCACTTTATACTCTTCAATTTGATTGACGGTGGCTTTCGGGGCATACAGTGCTAATTGGTTCGCTTGCTCTTTGGTGAGATAAAGGTTTTCTATTTTAATCAGATCTTTATTACCTAACGCAGAAGAGGGCAGATTTAGGCCAATCGTCACACGTCGATTGGTTTCATTTAACTTAAATAAAGAGAGAATTTTGATCCCAAGGTTGGCAGGGATATGGTCAATCACGCTACCGTTACGAATCGCTTCAACTTGCAATTGGGTCTCTTTTACCATGAGGTTATCTCCTGCTTATAAGGTTGGGTTAAGAACAATGGCTAATAAAGCTTCACGCGCATAAACGCCGTTTTCGGCTTGTTGGAAATAGTAGGCGTAAGGTGTTTTATCGACATCGGTGGTGATTTCATCGACCCGAGGCAGTGGGTGCAGCACTTTTAAATTGTGGCGAGCTTCTTTTAATGTTTCTGCGGTTAAGATGTAAGCCGATTTCATGTGCGCGTATTCGGATGCATCAAAGCGCTCTTTTTGTACGCGCGTCATGTACAGCACATCCAGTTCAGGCACGACCTCTTCAATGCTGGCGTGCAAACTAAACGCAATGCCAGCCTCTGAGAGTTCTTCGCAAATGTAATCTGGCATCGCCAGCACTTCTGGGGCGATAAAAAAGAAACGTACATTGTTGAATTTCGATAAGGCTTGGGTGAGCGAATGGACGGTGCGGCCATATTTTAAGTCGCCGACGAACGCGACGTTAAGGTTATCGAGCCTGCCTTGCGTTTCATAAATGGAAAACAGATCGAGCAAGGTTTGGGTTGGATGCTGGTTAGCTCCATCACCACCGTTGACTACGGGAACGCCGTTGGAAAACTCAGAGGCTAAACGTGCAGCGCCTTCTTGTGGGTGGCGCATGACAAATGCATCGACATAAGAGGAAATCACTTGCACCGAGTCAGCTAAGGTTTCCCCTTTTTTGGCTAGTGACGTATTGCCGCCATTATCAAAACCAATCACTGTGCCGCCTAGGCGCTGCACTGCCGTTTCAAACGACAAACGGGTACGTGTAGAGGGCTCAAAGAAGCAGCTTGCTACTACTTTATTTTTGAGAAGTTGAGGGTTTGGTTCCGCTTTAAGCCTTGTTGCAGTTTCAACAATCAGCTCCAGTTCCGCGCGGCTCAGTTCTGGAATGGAAATGATGTGCTTGTTAAATAACGAATGCGCCATAACGTGTCTTCCCTCTGTATGGTTCGCTTTTGCTACTAGCCTTTGCGAAATTTTGCTTAAAAAAAAGCCCCCTAAAATAGGAGGCTTCAATAACGTTCAGAACAGAAAAACAAAACGACTAACTCGACCGGCGCCGGGTGTAATGGATGGCGTTGATGGGGAGTGCTGCGGTTCATTTTCTGCTCTGTTTAGACAAATTGTGAAGGATTATACGGACAAAAAACACGCTGGCAATACTCTTTGGAAAATATCCAGAAAATGGATTTTTATGCGAAATTAGCTTGATTTCGATGTTATTTACTACGCGTTTGCAGCTAAAGCATAAGCGCGATTTGTGAGTGTTATTGAATGAAAAAAAATGCGAGCTTTATTATCTACTATTCGTTAACTAAGTTAACTACCCTAATTTAGTTACCTAAGGTGGCCACCATCACGGCTTTGATGGTGTGCATGCGGTTTTCAGCTTCATCGAACACGATGGAATGCTCAGATTCAATCACTTCATCGGTCACTTCAACGCCTTTGGCAAGCACTGGGTAGTTTTTCGCAAGCTCTTTGCCAACGGTGGTATCTTCGCCGTGGAAAGCAGGAAAGCAGGAAAGCAGGCAAGCAGTGCATGAATTTCACATGTGGGTTACCAGTGGCTTTTAGCATTGCCATGTTCACTTGGTAAGGCAGCATCAATTCAATGCGCTCTGCCCATGCTTCTTTCGCTTCGCCCATCGATACCCAAACATCGGTGTAAAGGAAATCACAGCCTTGAACGCCTTATTGAACATCATCTGTAAGCGTAATTTTCGCGCCTGTTTGCTGCGCAATAGTGCGACATTCCGCGACTAATTCTTCGGTTGGACAGAACGCTTTTGGCGCAACAAGGCGAATGTCCATGCCCATTTTCGCAGCGCCCACCATCAAGGAGTTCCCCATGTTGTTGCGTGCATCACCGAGGTAGGCAAATTTCATTTCATGGAGGCGTTTGCCACGGCCATGTTCGATCATGGTAAGGAAATCAGCCAAAATTTGTGTTGGGTGGAATTCGTCAGTTAAGCCGTTCCATACTGGTACGCCAGCGTAGGCACCAAGCTCTTCAACGATCTCTTGACCAAAGCCGCGATATTCGATGCCGTCATACATGCGGCCTAAGACGCGCGCGGTATCTTTCATCGACTCTTTGTGGCCAATTTGTGAACCTGATGGGCCTAAGTAGGAGACTTGAGCACCTTGGTCAAACGCTGCTACTTCGAATGCACAGCGAGTGCGCGTTGAGGTTTTTTCAAAGATAAGTGCAATGTTTTTGCCTTTGAGACGAGGCTGTTCATAACCGTTGTATTTGGCTTTTTTCAGCTCAAGTGATAGATCCAATAGGTGTTGGATTTCGCGTGGAGTGAAATCAAGAAGTTTTAGAAAGTTACGATTGCGTAAGTTAAAAGCCATGATCTTTTCCTCATTTGCAACGCTTGCTTCTGATGAAAGGGTGGAAGAAAGCGTTACTATTTTTTTAAAGTTAAAAACAGTTGTTTAAAGTTAAAAACAGATTCGGTTTATAAAATAGATGTTAAAAACAATGTGTTAATCACGCGTAATGTTGGTGCCTGCTGTGCCTTCTAAGATGCTTAGGCCATCTTCTAACGCGCCGATCCCAACGACTTTCCCGCCTTGTTGAATGAATTCGCACGAGGCTTCAATTTTTGGCCCCATAGAACCAGCATCAAATTGATAGTTGGCAAGCTCGCTTGGCGTTGTGCTGCGCAGCGCATGTTGGGTTGGTTTACCCCAATCAAGGTAAACGGCGTCAGCATCGGTCAAAATGAGCAGCGCGTCGGCGTTCAATTGTTTGGCAAGAAAGGCAGCCGACATGTCTTTGTCGATCACTGCTTCTACACCGACTAATTTGCCGTTTTCACGTTTGACTGGAATACCGCCACCACCGGTGCAAATCACCAAATGACCGGCACTGATAAGCTGGGAAATCGCATCATGTTCGACGATGCCTATCGGTTGAGGGCTCGGAACCACACGGCGGAAGTATTGGCCGTCGGGTTTGACTGTCCAGTGGTATTTCTCAGCCAATTCACGTGCTTCTGCTTCTTGATAAACTGGGCCAATCGGTTTGGTTGGGTTGGCAAATGCAGGGTCTTTCGGGTCGACCATCATTTGGGTCAACATGCACGAAATATTGCGTTCAGGCAGCATGTTTTTGAACTCTTGCATCAACATGTAGCCAATCATCCCTTGAGTTTCACTGCCCAATACGTCGAGTGGGTACGGCGCTACTTTTTTGTATTCGAGACCTTGTAGTGCCAGCAGGCCAACTTGAGGGCCATTGCCATGCACCAGCACCACGTTATAGTGTTTGGCTATTTCGGAAATGGTTTTGACTGCAATTTCAATGTTGCGACGTTGAACATCTGCTTCTAATGGCTGACCACGACGAAGTAGCGCGTTTCCACCTAATGCAACAACAACAGTTTGTTTGCTCATAATTCTATCTCTTCTAAGGTGGGTTGAGGCGTGCAGAGGAGATTTGCCTCAACCCATTTGATTAACCTAAGGGCTAGATACCGTCACGCTCAATTGGGCAGCTCATGCAGCGTGCACCGCCACGGCCACGGCCCAATTCGTCACCAGGAATAGACAGAACAGTGATGCCTGCTTTGTCGTATTTTTCATTGGTATAGGTGTTGCCTTCATAGCCAATCACGACCCCAGGTTTGACGGTTAGGACATTGTTTGCATCGTTCCACTGTTCACGTTCTGCGTTGAAGTTGTCACCGCCCGTTGTGATCAGGTTGAGCTTGTCAACGCCAAGTGCTTTTTCGATGGCGGTCACGAAATAACCTTCTTCTTTGACGTTCACGGCACCAGACTCATCGCCTGTGAGGCTCCAGCATTTCACATCTTTGCGTACCACTTCTGGGTAAACAGAGAAGGTGTCTTCACGCATGTGTGTCATGACGGTATCTAAGTGCATGCAAGAGCGGTGTTTTGGTAGTTCCATCGCAATGATTTGCTTCGCTTGGCCATGTTTAAATAGGCTAGCAGCTAAGTGTTCAACACCTTGCGCTGTGGTGCGCTCAGACATACCAATCAGTACTGCACCTTTGCCAATCACAAGAACGTCACCACCTTCAATGGTTGAATTATCGTAATTAATGCTCTCGTCATCACCGAAGTATTTAATGAAGTCCTGGCCCGCAAAGCTTGGATGCCAGCGGTAAATTGCACGCACATGGTTGGTTTCACGTTGACGTGCAGGTTTTGCCATTGGGTTGATTGATACGCCACCGTATACCCAGCAAGACGTATCGCGAGTAAAGAGATGGTTTGGTAGTGGTTCAATGATGAAATCGGTTGGTGCATGCAAGCCTTGCATCATTGAAGAGGATTTCATTGGCATTTCAGCGTAAGACAAACCACCTGTCAGGATTTTTGCCAATTCAAGGTTTGGCAGATCGCTGAGGTAGCAGCGCACGTCATTCGCAAATGTTTTGCCAAGGCGGTAATCCGATACTTGTTGAGTAAGCAGCCACTCTTTTGCGACGGGAACCGCTAGCGTGTCGGCTAATAGGTCGGTCAGCAGTAAAACTTCAACACCTTGGTCACGTAGCGTTTGTGTGAACGCATCATGCTCTTTCCCCGCACGCTCTACGGCCAATACATCATCAAACAAAAGGTCGTGACAGTTTGATGGTGTTAAGTGAGTGAGCGTCTTGGGCGGTGAACAAGAACTCGACGTAATTGACCAATTTCAGAACCAACATATAACTTACTCATAATAGTATCTCTCTTAATTTATACCCTTCCTACTTGAAGCCGCAGCGGTGTTGGCTACGTTCGTTCACCCCAATCACATAGTTTGCCTATGCTCATGGGGACTCACTCACTTGCCGCCTACCTGCAACTCCAAGTTGTTTGGGTATATATGCATTTATGCCGTTATATTTTTGACATTAAATTCAACTTTTTCTGGATAAATACATAATTATTTCTGTAGGGAATTTAGTATGAATTTATTTATTCACTTCTTTGTTCTGCAATTAATATTACCCTTGGTCTGTATATGTTCTTAGAGGTCCATCACAGAATGATTTATATTGAAATTCGGCGAAAATAAGAGTTTTTTAACAATGTTTATGCAGTGTTTATATTGTGAGTGTCATATTTATTACTGCTTTTTTTATGGATGTTAATTCAATTTAAATCTCACGCAGCACTACTCCATATAGGACAGGTATTTTGGTCGGGAATTTTATGCACCAAAAACACGTCGATAATTCTTAGAATTGGTTAAGAATATGCACTTGAAAAGGGTATATAGTTGAATATGAGTCGAAGAAATGGGCTGTGTTAACATAACTTTCTTAATAAAACTTGATCTCACGCAGGCTTTCTAATGTAGATGTTTTGTCTGAATTGGCGTAATAGAGGACGGAAAATGAGAGATGAAATAGCAGGCGATCTGAATTTGGTGATAAAGGAATATAGGCCGCGTTTTATTTAGTCACCAAAAGTGGTTATTTATCCCAGCCGATTGCTA
>AEZC01000214.1 GCA_000257205.1 Vibrio ordalii ATCC 33509
TTTGGTATTGTCGGCAAATGAGCTTTTTTACCCTCAAATTCGTGGTTAACTTAAACCGTAAAACAGGCAAGGTTCTTTGTTTGCCTCAATTAGTTTTAGCGTTGGCGCGTTGCGAATTTTGTGGGCGCAAAGTGTGGAAAGGGCAAGTTTATCGAGCATTTTGTACTTGCTGAAAGTCTTGCTTGTTGAGTTTGTCTCATTCAAAAGCTTGGTTTGTTGTTGAAAGGTTGGCTTTGTTTTGGTGGCTTATTTATCTCGGCTCCTACTTGGGTTGGTTCTTGAATCACTCAACCATTGCAATTGTGGCTTTTGGTCGTGTAAAGTCAGTTTATCTCATTGAATTTGCATAACAAACGGCTCAAGAGGGATTGCCAACGCGTGGCGACTTTAGCGCAAAATTGAAGTTCAATGTTTACAGTGTGTTTTTTAAGTTCGGCGGTGCGTTGTCAACCCCTTAGCCGGGCGTTATGCAACTCAGGGAAATTTAGGGGTTCAATCTTTTTAGATTTCTCCGGCCATTCGTTTTGTGTTGTCGGCAAATGAGCATTTTTATCCTCAAATTCGTGGTTAACTCAAACCGTAAAACAGGCAAATTTCTTTGTTTGCCTCAATTGGTTTTAGTGTTGTCGGCAAATGAGCTTTTTTACCCTAAAATTCGTGGTTTACTCAAGCCGTAAAACAGGCAAGGTTCTTTGTTTGCCTCAATCAGTTTTAGCGTTCGCGCGTTGTAAATTAAGTGGGCGCAAAGTGTGGAAAGGGCAAGTTTATCGAGTATTTCGCATTTGCTGAAAGTCTTGCTTGTTGAGTTTGTTTCATTCAAAAGCTTGGTTTGTTGTTGAAAGGTGGGCTTTGTTTTGGCGGCTTATTTATCACGGCTCCTACTTGGGTTGATTCTTGAATTACTCAACCATTGCAATCGTGGCTTTTGGTCGAGTAAAGTTAGTTTATCTTATTGAATTTGCATAACAAACGGCTCAAGAGGGATTGCCAACGCGTGGCGACTTTAGTGCAAAATTGCAGTTCAGTGTTTACAGTGTGTTTTTTGAGTTCGGCGGTGCGTTGTCAACCCCTTAGCCGGGCGTTAGGCAAGGTGAGTTTTTATCAGCTAAATCGAGTTGAAATTGAGCAGTGAATTCTATGTTTTGTGGCTTAACTTAAGCAATAAATCGTCATCACATATTTGTTGTTTCTTGATCGCGTTGGGTTGTTTATCGCTGTGAATTCATCGGCAAAATAACCTTCGGCATCCAAACGTCCGCCGAGCATGCTACGCTCGTCACTTTTATTCCAAATCGCTCAATTTGAGTTTTTTGGTTTCTTTTCTGATTTGAGATTTTGGTTTATAAATGAATCGCTTAGTTGGTTTTCAGTTTTTAAACAAGTCTTGTTCTTTGGTTTTGAAAGTATCGTTGTCAATCTGTTGGCCTAACAAACGGCTCAAGAGGGATTGCCCTCCTTTGAAGTATTATGCAAATTCAAATGTTGCAGGTGGATTGGCGACATTCATTTTTGAATCATTCAAATCAGTCACTGGGAAAAAATAGCTAACAAACGGTTCAAGAGGGACAGCCAACGCGTGGCATTTTTATTATGCGTTGGTTTTTGTGGTTACGGTGTTATGCGTAAGCTTGGTTGTGGCGTTGGCTGCCCCTTAACCGGGCGTTAGCCGTTTTCATAATCATTAGCCAAAGTGTAAGTTGCAAAATGAGTAAAAAGGGTGTAATTTTTACTCATGACGAAATTCGAATTTGATGAAAATAAAAGCAGGTCAAATTTTGAGAAACATGGAATTGATTTCTATACAGCTCAAGGTTTGTGGAATGACTCTGATCTTATCGAGATCCCTGCAAACACAAGTGATGAACCTAGGTATTTGGTCATCGGCATGTTAAATGGTAAGCATTGGTCTGGCGTCATTACATACCGTGGACTAAATATTAGGATCATTTCAGTCAGACGTTCACGTAAAGCGGAGGTGAACTTATATGAAAGCGCATGAGTTTGATGCCAAGTTTGAAAGTGACGATGACATTTTAGGTGATCTAGATTTATCTAAAGTTAAGCGTCCAATGCAAAAGCAGAAACGGGTAAATGTTGATTTCCCCTCATGGATGTTAGATTCACTAGATCGTGAAGCTAACCGAGTAGGTGTTACACGACAGTCGATTATCAAGATTTGGCTAGCTGAAAGGCTTGAAAATGTAGCTCATCACCACACTTCAAACTAAACGGCTAACAAACGCTTCAAGAGGGACAGCCAACGCGTGGCATTTTTACTATGCGTTGGTTTTTGTGGTTACGGTGCTATGCGGAAAGTTGGTAGTAGCGTTGGCTGCCCCTTAAGCGGGCGTTATGCAACTCAGGTAAATTTAGGGGTTCAATCTTTTTGGATTTCTCCGGCCATTCGTTTTGCGTTGTCGGCAAATGAGCATTTTTACCCTAAAATTCGTGGTTTACTCAAGCCGTAAAACAGGCAAGGTTCTTTGTTTGCCTCAATCAGTTTTAGCGTTGGAGCGTTGTAAATTAAGTGGGCGCAAAGTGTGGAAAGGGCAAGTTATTCAATCATTTCGCATTTGCTGAAAGTCTTGCTTGTTGAGTTTATCTCATTCAAAAGCTTGGTTTGTTGTTGAAAGGTGGGCTTTGTTTTGGCGGCTTATTTATCATGGCTCTTGCTTGGGTTGGTTCTTGAATCACTCAACCATTGCAATGGTGGCTTTTGATCGAGTAAAGTCAGTTTATCTTATTGAATTTGCATAACAAACGGCTCAAGAGGGATTGCCAACGCTTGGCGGTTTTAGTGCAAAATTGAAGTTCAGTGTTTACAGTGTGTTTTTTGAGTTCGGCGGTGCGTTGTCAACCCCTTAGCCGGGCGTTAGGCGTCATTTGAGATCGAGGTAACATGTTAATTATTGAGAAATATAATAAAATTCGTGATGCTGAAGTTGAAAAATTACGAGTAAAACCAGAACAAGTTCAGTTCACAGTCGATAAGCTTGGTGAATTCATCTTATCTTTAAAAGAAGATGAACATCCCCATTTGATCATCGGAAATGATCAAGTTGTTGGTTTTTTCGTCTTAGATCTATCTTATTCTGACGCTTATAGTTTTAGTGACCCAAAATCGCTAGGCGTTCGAGCTTTGCTGATTGATCATAATCATCAAGGTTTAGGTGTTGCGAGTAGAGCAATGAATTTGTTACCAAGCTATGTTGCTTCAACCTATCCAGAGTTTGAACGGTTACAATTGACGGTAAATTGCCGTAATAAAGCCGCGTACAATTGTTATCTTAAATGTGGTTTTGAAGACACAGGGAATTTGTATTTAGGTGGTCCAGCTGGTCCTCAACATATAATGCAGAGAACAGCCGCCTAACAAAGCATTTAAGAGGGACAGCCAACGCGTGGCATTTTTATTATGCGTTAGTTTTTGTGATTACGGTGTTATGCGGTGAGTTGGTAGTAGCGTTGTCTGCCCCTTAATGCGGCGTTAGGCAAGGTGAGTTTTTATCAGCTAAATCGAGTTGGAATTGAACGGTAAATTCAATGTTTTCTGGCTTAAGTTAAGCGATAAATAGTCATCACATATTTGTTGTTTCTTGATCGCGTTGGGTTGCTTAGCGCTGTAAATTCAGCGGCAAAATAACCTTAAGCATCCAAACGTCCGCCGAGCATGCTACGCTCGTCACTTTTCTTCCAAATCGCTCAATTTGAGTTTTTTGTTTCTTTGCTGATTTGAAATTTTGGTTTATAAATGAATCTATTAGTGTCTTTCAATTTTACAAAAAGCTTTGTTCTTGGGTTTTGAAAGTATCATTGTCAATCGGTTGGCCTAACAAACGGCTCAAGAGGGATTGCCAACGCGTGGTGGCTTTAGTGCAAAATTGAAGTTCAGTGTTTACAGTGT
>AEZC01000215.1 GCA_000257205.1 Vibrio ordalii ATCC 33509
GAGAGTTCGTGGACTTTAGAAAATCCATCAATGGCCTAGCGGCGATTATCGAGTCCGAAACCGATTTGCCGCTAGGTACAGGCGCACTTTTCCTGTTTACCAATAAACAACGCGACAAAGTCAAAGTGTTGTACTGGGATAAAACGGGCTTCGCCCTGTGGTACAAACGGCTCGAAAAAGCCAAATTCAAATGGCCCACTCAAG
>AEZC01000216.1 GCA_000257205.1 Vibrio ordalii ATCC 33509
GGGAGTTCGTGGATTTTAGAAAGTCTATCAATGGTCTGGCGGCGATTATCGAGTCCGAAACCGATTTGCCGCTCGGCACGGGCGCACTGTTCCTATTTACCAATAAACAACGCGATAAAGTCAAAGTGTTGTACTGGGATAAAACGGGTTTTGCCCTGTGGTACAAACGGCTCGAAAAAGCCAAATTCAAATGGCCCACTCAAGAGAAAAAACAGATGTACACCCTGACTCAATTTGACTTAGATAGACTGTTGTCTGGCTTCACAATAATCGGCCATAAACCGATAAAAATAGACAATTTTACAATGAGTTAACCTCGATAAAAGTCAGTTATACCAAGCCTTATCGTGGTGTTTTTTGTATAATCAATACCATGAAAAAGACGCCCGATATTAACCCAGAAAGCCAAGACATCGCCGAGCTTCAAGCTATGGTGAAAGCGTTGATGTCGGAGAAAAAAGAGTGGCAACAAGAGCGCCAATCCTTAATTGAGCAGTTTAAACTGGCCCTTGACCGTCAATTCGCCAAACGCTCGGAAGCGTTAAAGCCGTATAACGAAGCGCAAGGTGACCTCTTCAATGAAGCGG
>AEZC01000217.1 GCA_000257205.1 Vibrio ordalii ATCC 33509
TTTATGATGCGCTTACAACCTAGCCACCGTTATGTTGTTTTCCTCTTTGATTTTGGGATGTAAATTATGAAAAATATCAAGTCTATAGTCTTTATTTCTGCAGCTTGCTTATCTTTTATGCCCCTGATAAGTCAGGCAACACCGGTTGTGGTTCCCAACCCTCCTCAGCTTTCTGCGAAAGGTTATGTTTTGATCGATTTCCATACAGGCACTGTTTTAGTGGAACATAACGCGCACACCAAGCTAAACCCGGCGAGCCTTACGAAATTGATGACCGCTTATGTGGCTGGGCAAGAGATGAAACTTGGCAATATCACGGCCAGCGACCAAGCGGTGATTAGCCAACGAGCTTGGGCTAAAAACTTTCCTGACTCTTCAAAAATGTTTATCGAAGTCGGCACTAAAGTGAACATGATGGATCTATACCGAGGCCTAATTGTTCAGTCTGGAAACGATGCAAGTGTAGCGATTGCGGAGCATATTGCTGGCTCAGAGAATGCCTTTGTCAATCTCATGAATTCTTGGGCTTCAACTCTTGGCTTAAAAAATACAGCGTTTACCAACCCTCATGGGCTAGACAGTTCAGGCTTACACAGCACGCCTTATGACATTGCGCAAGCGATAATTCGTGACCTACCGGAAATATACCCGCTCTACAGTGAAACCGCGTTTACCTACAATGGGATAACGCAATACAACCGTAATGGGCTATTGCGCGACCGCAGTCTTAATGTTGATGGTATGAAAACTGGCTATACCAGCGGTGCGGGCTTTAGCCTGACTACATCAGCAACTCAGGGTGATATGCGATTAATCTCTGTCGTGATGGGTTCAAACAGTGCGAAAAGTCGTGAAGCGGATAGTAAACAGCTGCTGAGCTACGGCTTTCGGTTTTTTGAAACCGTTGCACCACACCAAGCTGGCATGCCTCTAGAACAGGCGCGTATTTGGATGGGAAAAAGTGATCAGTTGGCCGTTGGCGTTGCTGAAACTCACTATTTGACGCTCACCAAAGGTGAAATATCATCACTTAAAGGATTGATTTCACTTAATGGCAATTTACAAGCGCCAATCGAAAAAAATGATGTAGTAGGTAAAGTGATTTATCAAGTGGGTGACCGCTCTGTGGGTGAAGTTCCTTTGGTTGCATTAGAGAGCGTTGATAAAGGCAGTTGGTTTAAACGTATGATCGATAGCCTTAAGCGTTTATGGGTAAGTTGGTTTTAAATACTCATCATGTAAGGCACCAGCGAGCCTTTCTCTGGTGTCACTTACTCGTTTAACTTGGAAAATTTGAATAGCCTCTAACCTGCCACTGACATCATCGCGACTTGTTTTTGTCACTCTGCACCACTACAAGCGCTGATAACAGAAAGAGGATAGACAATGGAGTTTAGCGAGGAAGATCGCCAAGCCTTATACAATGCGTGGATGTCACAAAAGGCCAAAATGCATTTAACTCAAATGGAAATGGCCAAGCGGCTTAACCTCACTCAACTTGAATTTTCCCATCTTTTACGCGGAGATAGCCCTTTATCAATGCCGTTTATTAGCCAATTTTGTCGTCATCTGCATATTGAGCCGCACAGGATATTGCCGAGTTTTAAACAGACCGCCACCAGCGAGGTAAAAGCGATCTGTTTAAAAAACCGGATAAGCGTTGATGGTGATATCCAGCATGTGTCGATAGAAGGTAATCAAGTGATCATTGAATACATTCATTATGCCTAATTACTGGCCACAGCAGCTTGTTACACACCCGCTGTTATAGTTTTGTTTGTTGCTGATGGGCAGCGACTGCCGTGAGTTTATCGGCGCGGAAAAGCTTGTAAGCCATAATGCCAATAACCAACGCTTTGATGATCATCATTTGTGGGTTACCGAAATAGGCGGCCATACCAACAAACCCCGATAAGAACATGAGCAAACGGAACCTTTTCAGGTCAGTCATATACAGCGCCAACAAAATTAACGCGAGATCGCCAAACTGCAAGGCTTCGGCAAGTGTAGGGTTATTGATAAAGCTGCTTACGGCCACATAAGCAATATAAAGAATGCCGCTCGCCATCAAAGCCGCAGCAGAATTGATCACCATTTTGCTGGTGTTAGTAAAATCTTTCACATATCGATAGGCGTTAATGGCACCAACCGACAGGTTAAGGATCACTTTAGGCCACCAACCCATCAAAATTGACCAAGCAATGTCATTCGCAGCCGAAGCAAATGCAGCATAGCGAGTAAACTTCATCGAATTAAAAATAGTGAGTGATATATAGAATGCGACAGATGTCCATCCTAATACTTCGCGTAATATATCAAGCAAAACATGGTCTCTTTTTACATAGAATCATCATCCACAACAATGAAACTATCTGCTACTAATAAGGCCAGTAGTGGTTTATAAACCCACCACATAGCCGTTGGGCGCAGGATAATATCACGGCATTCGGTATAAATCCTAGAAAAGACTCTTATCCTCTACACTTAACCGATTGGTTGCATCAAACGACGCTATTTTGAATATTTATAGCCAAACAACTTGGAGTTTTAGGTAGCAAGGAAATCGTTATTGTGCGAACTCTTTGAGTGCCGCCATCGCCTTTTCTGCCTTCTCTTTTTGTACAAAAATATGGTCATGATAATAGCCCGCAATCACATTAGCGCTGATGCCATACGAAGCTAGCTTAGTTGCAAAAGCGGCCGTTAAACCCACTGCCTCTAAACTTGAATGAACCGTCAGCGTAATTAAGCTGAATACCGATTCAAAATCGAGCTGCGCCGCAACAGCCTTTTGCTGCTCAATGACCAAGGTCAGCCCTTCACGCTCTTGAAATGTCGCCACGGGTTCTAAATGCAAATAATCGGCTAATGCCCCCTGCACAGTGCAAAACACATAACTTCCGCCCACCAACTCGGGTGACATGGATTGCAGTAAAACCTCTAAATCAGTAATCGCTGTCATATTTTTTTCTCATTCAAATTGAAGTCGAAGTGCAGAGTAAAGCCCTCTGTGGAATAAGTGAAATTAATAATATTAATGGTTAATTAGTCATTCTTATTGAATAGAACATCACTTAAGTTCTATGGCGACTTTAGGCTAGCTGTCTGCGCACGAAAAACTTAAAACAACTCAGTTGATCACACTTGTACTGCAATCAATTGAGCCTTTGGTATTAGATAGTTAGAATAGCGTTCACTTTGAGGAGCGATTATGTCTATCGAGTTCTACAACCAAAATGCCCAACTGTTTTTTGCATCGACTAAAGAAGTAGATACCCATTCGCTGATGGAACACTTTACGCCCCATATTCCAAAAGGGGGCGTCATCCTTGATGCTGGTTGTGGTTCTGGCAGAGATGCAAAAAGTTTCATTGAGCAGGGTTATAAAGTGGTGGCATTTGACGCCAGTGAAGAATTAGCAAGCTTAGCATCTCAACTGCTTCAAATTCCGGTCACCGTTTCAACCTTTGCTGATTTTCAAAGTGATCAATCTTTTGATGGTATTTGGGCTTGCGCATCGTTACTGCATGTCGGTGAGTTGGATCTTCCAGATACCTTTACTCATTTAGCTTCTCAGCTAAAACCATTAGCCCCTCTATATTGTTCTTTTAAATATGGGACAGGGGAAGTGGAACGAGATGGCCGTCGATTTACCAACGGTGATGAACAGCGTTTAGCACAATGGATCGCTCATGCCCCATTGAATGTGGCAAAAATCTGGATAACCAATGATTTAAGAGCGGATCGCCAAAATGAACAATGGTTAAATGCCATTTTGATAAAAAGTGAAGAGCGATGAGCGCTCATAGAAACAAGGGTCAGGCCACTTTATATAGCGGCCCAAAATTAAGTGCGGGAGGAAAACAAGACCCGCTACTTACTAAGTTAATCCAAGCCATTAACCATGCTAGTGAAATAGAGATCTCGGTTTCTTTCGTTCAACCTTCCGGATTGGATTTACTATTTGACCCTATTCTTGACGCTCTAAAAAGTGGAGCCTCACTCAAATTACTGACTTCGGACTATCTAGCAATAACCCACCCAGTCGCATTACGACGCCTTATGATATTGGCGGAACGTGGAGCGCAATGCCGTATTTTCACTTGTGAAAGTCAACATAGCTTTCATATGAAATCCTACATTTTTGTTAAAACAGAACAAGGAACCATCAGTGAAGGGTGTGCTTGGGTCGGTTCAAATAACATCAGTAAAACAGCATTGCTACAAAGCTATGAGTGGGCTTTACGCCACGATTTTGAGCAACCAGCCACTTCACCCGCAGCGCAAGAATTTGAATATATTCGTGAGCAGTTTTCAGCTATTTTTTCTCATGAACAGAGTATGACTCTCTCCCATCACTGGATAGACGACTACTTACTGCGCTACAAAAAACTGTCAATGCAACGTTCATTAACACTGTTGGATGGAGCCGATGAAGCACCGGAGATCCCTACCCCAAACTCAATGCAAGTGTTGGCTTTATCAGCGCTCAACCAGAGCCGTGAACAAGGCTATGTACGTGGGTTGGTTGTCTTAGCGACTGGAATGGGAAAAACATGGTTAGCCGCTTTTGATGCTCAACAGATGCAAGCAAAACGTGTCTTGTTTGTTGCCCATCGAGAAGAGATTCTGACTCAAGCTGAAAGCACATTTAGTAAATTAATACCTAACGCTAAAACTGGCTTATACAACGGATCTGAAAAAACAGAGGAAGCTGATTATCTTTTTGCTTCAGTCGCCACCTTAGGTAAAAAAGCGCAGTTAGCGCGCTTCAAAGCCGATGATTTTGACTATATTATTGTCGATGAATTTCATCACGCAAGTGCGCGTAGTTACCGAGATTTACTCGCTTATTTCCAACCAGCGTTTCTTTTAGGCTTAACCGCAACACCAGAGCGCTCTGATCAAGCCGATATATTATCGCTTTGCGACAACAATTTAGTGTTTGAGCGTAACTTGGTGCATGGCATTGATGAGAAAATTTTAGTGCCATTTCATTACTACGGTATTTACGATCAATTCGTCGATTATCAAGAAATCCCTTGGCGCAATGGCAAATTTGACCCCACAGCTTTGGACAGTGCATTTGCAACCAAGCAGCGTGCCGAACATATTTATCAACATTGGTTTGACAGAAAACAACAGCGCACATTAGCTTTCTGTATTTCTAAACGTCATGCCGATTACATGGCGAAATACTTTTCCAAACAAGGCGTTCGCGCTATCGCTGTCTATAGTGACTCTCAAATACGTCGAAACGACGCCTTAAAACAGTTGAATGAAGGAAGCATCGACATTCTTTTTTCTGTCGACCTATTCAATGAAGGAACCGATCTACCAGCGATTGATACCATTTTGATGATTCGTCCCACCGAATCAAAAATACTCTTTTTACAGCAATTAGGCCGCGGTTTGCGCCAATCTCCGAGTACAGGTAAACAGCAATTACTGGTGTTAGATTTTATCGGTAATCACTCTTCATTTTTAAATAGGCCAGCAACCCTACTCAATGTGGGTTCACTGAAAGAAATAGTCAAAACGATCAACCAAACTACTTCGTTAGCGGCTGGTTGCTATGTCAACTTTGATCCACAACTGCTGCAATTTTGGCAAACCTTAGCAAAACAGATACGTTCAACTGCGGCTGAAGATTACCAAGATCTTAAGCATCAACTGGCACACCGACCGAGTGCCGCCGAGTTTTTCCACCATGGTTATGATCTCAGTAAAGTACGCCGCTCGATGAAAAGTTGGTTTAGGTTCGTGGCAGACCAAGAAAGTGACTTAGCACTGACTCAACGACTGACGAAACATGGCGATTTTTTGCTCAAAGCAGTCGAAATCACAGCGATGAGCAAATGCTTTAAAGCCGTTTTACTTGAAGCACTATTAGAGCTTGATGGTTTGCGAAAGCCCCCGACATTGAATGAGCTAGCGATTCAAAGTCATAAAGTGCTATCACGTAGACCTGATTTAATGCGACGAGATCTCACCGAACAAGCCAAGCAATTTAGCGCAACAGGATCCGAATGGCTAAATTACTGGAATCGAAACCCAGTCAAAGCGTTTACAAGCCCAGACTCTTCTGGCCATGCATGGTTTAAGGTGGATAATCACCGCTTTTTACCCACTTTTGCTGTAGACAATGCCGATTTGCCACAGCTTCATGATCTTATTCAAGAACTTGTCGATTTGCGTTTTGCCGAATACATACAGCGAGTCAGTAAGCAAGAAGCACACTCAAACTCGAAGCCAATCCAAACTTCGGCCAAGATCCTTCCGTTGCCAAGCCAAGCAAACGAAAAAGGTATCTATTTGCCCCTCTACCCCGATCTAAAAATTGCTTGCGGTCATTTCAAGCAAGGTACTCATGATACGCAAGAGCAATATTTAGTCGCCGCTGGTTACGGTAAGCTTGATCCAACAAGACATTTCATTGCCCCCGCTTCAGGTAACTCAATGAATGGAGGTAAAAACCCGATTCAAGATGGTGATTTACTACTACTTGAATGGGTCACACCAAAGAGCGCTGGTTCAATTTCTAATCTGGTCATGGCGATTGAAACTCAAGATGAAACGGGAGATAACCACTACTTGCTACGCGTAGTACGCAAAATGGGACCAAACCATTATCAGCTTGAAGCACAAAACGCTGACTACGCTCCTATGCTTGCAACCGACAGCATGCGCACTTTTGCTCGGCTCAAAGCCATCCTCCGTTAATATTGCATGCTTCCTGACGCCCGGTTGGGAAATAAACATAAAACCAAAATAACCACCCGTTGTTTTGTGACGGTTAGCAAATAAATAGACGATAAATTTGCGCTTGAAATAGCGATTCAAATCACCTTTTCAGCGCATTTACTCCCATAAATCTTCTTCACACATCACATAAAACCGCGCGAATGTCACTGGCCACGGTTTATTTCCATTTGGAAGTGGAAATAGGGCCTATCTACCCTTGCTCCCTTTTACGCTATTTTCTTCTCCAAGCTAAACATTTGGAGAACCCCACGGTGCAAAACTCTCAACCCATTAGCATGGATGATGCACAGATTATAGAGCTTGGTTTGTCGCTCACAGAACGAGCCATTGCCTTGCTTAATTCACACGCTATCTACCCCGATTCGCTACAGAAAAAAATGCTCGAAACACACATCAAAGCGATGGTTTGGCGCTCATTTAGCGGTGAATCGTTGCCTGAACTCGATATGGAGATGTTTGATGAAATCTCTCCCATTTGTTTCACCTTGGCCGAGCAAGTGTGTCGTTGGATAGAGAACCTCGCTTATGAAGAAGCGCATCTGCTTTCGGTCCATTTTGAAGTAGCTAAAGAAAACGAATTAAACCCAACAGCAGGAGAAACAACATGTCAGTAATCAAAGTCGTTATTGGTGATCGCATGGGCAAAGGTCAAAAAGTAGGATCTGGTGCTCAAGCGGCAGGCGCTGAAGTGACCGTTATTCCCGGCATGGCCGCAGACATGAAGTTAGGTGATGTCATGCATCAGCAGCAAGCCGATTTAGGGATCTCTTTTTGCGGCAGCGGCGGCGCTGGTGCTATCACAGCGCAAACAAAATATGGCTATCAATGTCGTTATGGAATGCGCTCTGTTGAGGAAGGGATAACCGCGATCAATGAAGGCTGCGTGGTTTTGGGTTTCGGCTTTATGGATAAAGAAGAGCTGGGCGAAAAACTGGTGAAGGCGTTTGTGGCTAAGCATGGCGTCAAAGCATGAAAGAGCAGTTAACCACTAAGGTAACCGTGAGTGGCAAGGGCGAAACAAAGCAGCAGGCTTTTGCCGCGGCTTTAAGCCAAGTACAACCCACGTTACTTAAGAATAACGCAAAAGTGCTCCTCCGGATTGAGCCGTTAGACGTCAACGTTTTGCAAGCAGAAGAGAAAGTAAAGCGAGAGAAATTCCTTTTCTTCTTTCTTGCAAGAGATCGACGCCAATACAGCGTCAAGCTAGAGGTTACGGTCAGCCTGACCCACATCGATGTGGAACAGGTCGATTTCAAACGTTAACAGGTCACTATAAGGATCCCTGACATGTTTCTTATCATTCTCTTTAAGTCCATCATCATTGGTGGCTTAGTCGGTATCGGCGTTGGAGTAGGAGCGGCAAGGATGTTCCATGCTCCAACTATCCAAGGTATGGGTGCATTTCGTACTCTGGGAGAGTTGAACTCGTGTGAAGGCGACCCGGCCTCTCACTTCTCTTTTGGGCTTGGATTCTTCTTTAATGCTTGGGCCTCAACGGTTGCGGCAGGGGCATTCACTCAAGATGTTGACCACCGCATCATCCCGAACTGGGGCGCAGCGGCGCTGATGATAAAAAACCGCGACCTTGCCACTATCTTGCATGATCCAAAACGAATGGGCATTGCTTGCGCCATTATCGGTGCGATTGTGGTTGCGTTTCTTAACTCAACGGCGGCGGCCGTTCCTGCGGCTCTGCAAGTCACGGCGGTAAAGGTATTAGTACCAGCGGCAAACTTACTGGTGAATACCGTCATGCCGGTTATTTTCTGGCTAGCGGCAATTGAAGCGGGTAAGAAATCGGGCTTTTGGGCCACTATTTTTGGTGGTTTAGCGCAAATGATCATGGGCAACGCCGTTCCTGGTTTGGTGCTGGGTATTTTGATTGGTAAAGGTGTTGAAGAGAGTGGTTGGAACAGAGTAACTCAGATCATGATGGCGGCGATTATTGCACTGTTTGCGTTAAGTGCTTTCTTCCGCGGGTTCGACATGAAATTTATCGAAGCTTTCCATATGCAAGTTCCTCTGTGGCTTGAAAATATCCATCTCATGATCAGTGGCAAATAAGGAGTTGACCATGGACGAAAAAATGAAAAACAACTTTTGGTATGCCGACTGGTCTTTCCCAATTTTCGTCGGCTTGCTTTCAGCCGGGGTTTTTGCCGGAACGCACATGTACTACTTATACGGTGTCGGTGCTTCTAACGAAGTGGCGTTTGTGTCCATGCTGCGAGCAGGGATGGATACAGGCGCGTACGGTGCGGTGGCGGCTTTTGGTGCAAGCTTTTTGTTTGCACGCATCATTGAAGGTTCGCTCGTGGGCATTTTGGATATCGGTGGCGCAGTGCAAACCGGTGTGGGTTTAGGGATTCCAGCTTTATTACTGGGTGCTGGCATTGTTTATCCTCTTGAAAATTTCACCGCTTCGTTAATCACAGGCATGCTCGCTGGTTTGGCGATTGGTGGCTTAATTGTGCTGGCACGTAAATTCACCATTAACCAAAGCGATTCAACCTACGGGGCTGACGTAATGATGGGTGCAGGCAATAGCTCCGGCCGTTTTCTTGGACCATTGATCATTTTATCTGCGATGGCCGCTTCTATCCCAATTGGGATCGGCTCTCTAGGTGGCGCATTGATTTTCTATGTGTGGGGTAAACCGATTACAGGTGGTGCAATTCTCGGAGCGATGGCGTTAGGAGCTCTTTTTCCTATCGCACTGTAAAACAAGCTGGGGTTTAAATTCTACTGATAATCGCTCTTCGCGCCGATGAGCGAAGAGCGTGAGATGCAAATTATGTATGACATCCTGATCAAAAATGCCCAACAAGCGGGTGGGTCTAGTATCGATATCGCCCTTCAGGGCAACAAAATAGCGGCGGTGGGCGATCTTGCTGGTTCATTGGCAAAACAGACCGTCGATTTAGATCATGACGTTTTTGTGAGTGCTGGTTGGATTGACGGCCACACTCACTGCTATCCGAACTCGCCGATTTATAACGACCACCCCGATAACGTTGGGGTGTCAGGTGGCGTGACGACTGTCATTGATGCGGGCAGCACAGGCGCAAACGATGTGGATGATTTTGCACAGCTTGCAGCGCAATGCACAACCCATGTGCGAGCTCTACTGAATATCTCGAAAATTGGCTTGTTGCGCCAAAATGAACTGGCCGATGCCAACGACATTGATCTGGATAGCGCAAAGCAAGCGCTGCTTCGTCATCCCGAATTTATTGTCGGCTTAAAAGCACGCATGAGCGGTAGTGTTGTCGGCCACAATGGCTTAATGCCACTTCAGGCTGCCAAAGCATTACAGCAGCAATGCGGCTGCGTTCCATTGATGGTGCACGTCGGTAATGCGCCGCCGGATTTGGATGAAATTGTCGCTCTGCTGGGCAAAGGCGATATTCTCACTCACTGCTTTAATGGCAAGCCTAACCGCATTCTTGATTGTCATGGGGAAATAAAAAGCAGCGTTCAGCAGGCCAGAGCTCGAGGCCTGAAACTTGATATCGGCCACGGCAGTGCCAGTTTCAGTTTTGAAGTGGCTGAGCAGGCCATCGCACAAGGGATTTTGCCCGATACGATCAGTTCTGACATTTACTGTAAAAACCGGCTCAATGGCCCGGTTTACGGTCTTGCCCACCTGATGTCGATGTTTTTTACGCTCGGATTATCCCATGAGCAGATCATTGAGCGCGTGACGAGTCAAGCAGCGCAAGCACTTCGCCTAGCGAAAAAGGGGCACTTAATTGCAGGCTATGATGCCGATTTAACGCTCTACACCATCGATAAAGCGTCGGTTAACTACACCGATACTCATCACCAGCATCGAACTGGACAACAGAGATTTACGCCTCTTGCTGCCATTATTGACGGCAAACTTGTATTGACTGAACAAGGACAACAGCATTATGCCTTCCATTCTTGAAAAATATCACTTGAAACAAGTGATCAACGCATCTGGCCGTATGACAGCTCTTGGTGTTTCTACTCCGCAACCCGAAGTGGAGCAGACTGTCTGTTTTGGGATGAACAACTACTTTGAAATGAGCGATTTGGTGAACAAAACCGGCCAATATATTGCTCGTTTGCTGCAAGTTGAAAATGCGGTCGTCGTCTCATGCGCTTCAGCGGGAATTGCACAGAGTGTCGCGGCAGTCATTGTGCGTGGTAACCCTTATCTGCTTGAGCATCTGCATGCAAAAACGCACCCGATCGCAACGGATATTGTGATCCCCAAAGGGCATAACGTCAATTATGGCGGCCCGGTTGGTACCATGGTAAATCTTGGCGGCGGTAACCTGATTGAGGCCGGTTGGGCTAATGAATGCAGCGCAGAACAATTAGCCGCGGCAATCACCCCCAATACCGCCGCCATTCTCTACATTAAATCGCACCATTGCGTGCAAAAAAGCATGTTAACCGTGCCACAAGCAGCCAAAGTGGCTCAAGACCACCAGCTTCCGCTGATTGTTGATGCAGCAGCAGAAGAGGATCTACAACTCTATTATCAGCAAGGGGCTGATCTGGTTATCTACAGTGGTGCGAAAGCGATTGAAGGCCCAACCAGCGGTTTAGTGATTGGGAAACATCAATATGTGGAATGGGTTAAGCAGCAATCTGCAGGGATTGGCCGTGCGATGAAAGTAGGTAAAGAAGGCATTTTAGGCCTAACGCATGCCATTGAGTTGTACTTAAGCCGCCAACAAGAAACCGGCCAACAAATGGTGGATAAAATGACGCCATTTATCGAGGGGTTAAACCGTATTGAAGGGATAAGCGCGCGCGTGGTTTGGGACAGTGCAGGCCGAGATATCGCACGCGCAGAAGTGAGTTTTGATGCCAAACAATTTGGTATCAGCGCTAATCAAGCCGTCACACGCCTCCAAAATGGTAACCCAGCGATTTACTGCCGCGCTTACAAATCCAATGAAGGTTCGGTGGAATTTGATGTCCGCAGTGTTTCATCTCACCAACTTGAACTTATTCTTAGCGCCATGAACCAACTGAATCAGGAGTCATTAGAATGTCTTTAAGCCCTAATTTTTACGCTGACCGTGTATGTCTCAATGTGCTGGCGGGCTCTCATCATAATGCGATTGAAGTCTACCAATCCGCACAAGGCCATGTGTTGGTTGGTATGCTCTCGAAAGATTACCCAGATACGGCAAGTGCTGCAGCTGATATGAAAGCGTGCGCTGAAAAAATCGAGAATGCTTTATCGATTGGCCTTGGCGCAGGGGATCCAAAACAATCGGATATGGTGACGGCTTTAGCCGGAATACTGCAGCCTCAGCATGTCAATCAAGTCTTTACTGGTGTCGGGGCTACGCGTCAAGCGCTAGGTCAACATCACACTATCGTGAATGGTTTGATTTCACCATCAGGCACTGTTGGCTTGGTTAAAATCTCAACTGGCCCGAAAAGTTCCGGCATGGAAGAAGCGGTTGTTCCCGTTGATACGGCGATAGCCATGTTGCAAGATATGGGCTGCAGCTCAGTCAAATTCTTCCCAATGCAGGGGCTAAAATGCAAAGCTGAGTACCAAGAAGTTGCCAACGCCTGTGCTCGTCACCACTTTTGGTTAGAGCCTACTGGTGGTATTGATTTGGACAACTTTGAAGAGATTTTACGCATCGCTCTCGATGCGGGTGTCGAAAAAGTCATTCCACACATTTATAGCTCAATCATCGATGAGAAAACCGGACAGACTCGCCCTGAGGATGTGAAAACCCTGCTGGCCATGACTCAAAAACAGCTGGCACATTCATAACACCGACGCCGGAGCATGTGCTCCGGCATAACAAAGCGTTGGCTATCTATTGCCTTTAGTGCATTTTACCTTTTAGATAGCGCTGTTCATGCTGGAATGGGAATCGATGATGTACAAGCTACCGCACCCTCGCCTAATTCATTTGTTGGATGCTGTATCCGCCTCGCCTTTGACTCAGGACGAACTTGCGCAACGGCTTAATGTTTCGACACGAACCATACGCACCGATGTCGCGCTGCTCAATAATGTGATGGTCAACCATGGCGCGCATCTTCTCCACCAGCGCGGTTCCGGTTACCAACTCAATATTTACAACCCGTCAACTTTCGAGCATTTTTTGTCGAGGGTGCAAAATGCAGAAACGATTCCAAGGACCAGTAAAGAGCGCATCATTCAGATTCAAGTTCTGCTATTAACGGCAGAACAAGGCGTAAAAATTGACGAATTGGCCGAGACATGGAATCTAAGCCGCACCGTTATTCAAAATGATATGGCCGATGTACGCAGCCAACTGGCCACGTTTGGTTTATCGATTGAAAGTAAACCTCGTTTGGGCATGCTGATCCAAGGCCCAGAAATGGCGATTCGCTCCCGTTTAACCCAACTTATCTACATCGAACAAAAAGAGACAAAACAAGCTCTGGGCTTTATTAGTACGATTTTCCCTGAAAAATCTCAGCAAATTTTTGCAGCGCGCTTTCGTGAAGTGTTGACCAACCATACACTCTATATCAATGATATTGGGCTGCGTTGGTTAACCCTTTATGCCGCCGTCACACTGCACAGGCTCGCGTGTGGCAAAGAGCTTACCGAATTTTCTAAAAACGATGTTCATGAAACGACGCTACCGATTGCCAAAGCGTTATTTTCTGCGCTACCGATGCTGCTACCCGCCAATAACCATGAAATTGCCGCCTTAGCGATTCACATTCAAGCGAGAATTGCGACGAATCAAGCCCTCCTTAGCCAGGGTGTACAGCATGAAGCCGATGATCTAGTCACTCACATCTTTGATTATATCTATCAAAATTACCCTTACGATGTGCGTGACGATGCGCTATTACGCCGCGATCTTCACAACCACATCAGCCATATGATTATTCGTGTCAAACATCATGTCGCCACAATTAACCCATTGGCCGAACATATCAAACAGCACTACCCACTCGCTTACAGTATTACCTTATCAGCCATCGCAGACTGGATCAGAGAGACGGGTTACTGCATGACGCAGCACGAAATAGGCTATCTTGTAATTCACATTGGTGTGGGGCTTGAACGTAATTACCATTTAGGTCACCGTACACCCAAAGCGCTCCTGTATTGCGACGCAGGTAATGCCGCGACACTTGGGCTAGAAGCGATCATCCGCCGCCAGTATCCGCAATTGGATATGAAAACGGTTTATTCCCCTGAACAGTTGATCACCGCTGATGCCACGCAAGCGGACCTCATTATTACCACCATGCCCTTAGCCAATAGAGAGATTCAGAGCTTTGTGGTTGACCCCTTCCCTACCCAACATCAATTGGAAGAGCTGGGCAAACAAGTGTTGGTTGATCGCACGCACTCTTATCTTTTGGATAAGTATTTTTCCAAGGCTCAATTTCTCTACCTTGATGACGTCATTGAGCAATCACACCTCTTTGAACAGGTTTGCTCGCATCTTGAATCAACGGAATTGGTAGAGGAAGGATACCGAGCTTCACTGCAAGAGCGAGAGAGTTTGGTTTCAACCATGATGGGTGAATACATTGCTCTACCTCACTCGATTGAGCTCTTTGCTAAACGTTCGATGGTTTACACCGTCGCTGCACCGCGTGGAATTGAATGGGGTAATGGTGAAAAAGCCTATCTGATCTTTTTCCTCGCCTTAAGTAAATGTGACTATGAAGAGGCGATGGGGCTGTATGATCTTTTCCAAGTGCTGATTAATAAAAAATTAGGCAAAAGTCTGTCGCAATGCGAAACCTTCAAGCACTTCAAAACACTGGCGCACTTGGAATTACAATAGAATAACTGATCCCTATAAGTATTTCTTTTAAAAACAATTATCAATTCTTTTATAAATCAAAATTTTAGAGGAAAACCTAGCCACAACAAGGCCCTCGCTAAGAGGGCCTTAATATCAAGATTACTAAGTGGAGAGGGCTTACAACACGTCGAAGCGATCGGCGTTCATGACTTTGGTCCAAGCAGCGACAAAGTCTTTGACGAACTTCTCTTTGTTATCGTCCTGCGCGTAAATTTCAGCGTATGAGCGCAAAATGGAGTTTGAGCCAAACACCAGATCAACACGAGTCTCTGTCCATTTTGTTTTACCGCTCTTACGCTCAACCATATCGTAAGAATTACGGCCCGTTGGCTTCCAAGTGTAATTCATGTCGGTGAGGTTAACGAAGAAATCGTTAGTCAACGCCCCAACACGGTCTGTCAATACACCATGTTGACTGCCGCCGTAGTTTGTACCGAGCACTCGCAATCCACCAATCAATACGGTCATTTCTGGGGCGGTCAGACGCAATAGTTGCGCTTTATCTAACAGCATCTCTTCTGGGTTAACCACGTAATGTTGCTTCTGCCAGTTACGGAAACCATCCGCCAGTGGCTCAAGCACATCAAACGATTCCACATCGGTTTGTTCAAGCGTTGCATCACCACGTCCTGCAATAAAAGGCACAGTAATATTAACGCCTGCCGCTTTGGCCGCTTGTTCAACACCGACGTTACCCGCCAAAACAATGGTATCGGCGATGCTAATACCCGCATCAGCGGCAATTTTCTCCAGAACAGCCAACACTTTGCTGAGTCTTTCTGGCTCATTACCTTGCCAATCTTTTTGAGGAGCTAAGCGAATGCGTGCACCGTTAGCGCCACCACGTTTATCGGAACCACGGAAAGTACGTGCACTATCCCATGCGGTGCTGACCATCTCACTGATGCTTAAGCCACTGGCCGCTATTTTCGCTTTTACTGCATCCACATCATAATCTTTACGACCTGCGGGGATGGGATCTTGCCAAATGAGATCTTCTGCTGGAACATCAGGGCCAAAGTAACGCGCTTTAGGCCCCATATCACGGTGAGTGAGCTTAAACCAAGCACGAGCAAACACTTCAGAGAAATACGCTGGGTCTTTGTAGAAGCGCTCTGAGATCTTGCGATATTCAGGATCCATCTTCAGCGCCATATCGGCATCGGTCATCATCGGGTTATAACGAATGCTTGAGTCTTCCACATCAACCGGTTTATCTTCCTCTTTGATGTTGATTGGCTCCCACTGCCACGCACCGGCGGGGCTCTTCGTTAGTTGCCATTCGTAAGTAAATAGCAGGTGGAAGAAACCGTTATCCCACTGGGTTGGGTGCGTAGTCCATGCACCTTCAATACCACTGGTGACCGTATTACGGCCAATGCCGCGGCTGGTGTGGTTATTCCAACCCAAGCCTTGTTCGTGCAAGTCCGCCCCTTCAGGATCTGGCCCTAAGTTCGCAGCGCTACCATTACCATGCGCTTTACCCACCGTATGCCCGCCCGCTGTCAGCGCCACGGTTTCTTCATCATTCATTGCCATCCGCTCAAAAGTAACGCGCATGTCATGTGCGGTTTTAAGCGGGTCTGGATTACCGTCAACGCCTTCAGGGTTTACATAAATCAGGCCCATCATCACGGCAGCAAGCGGATTTTCTAAATCACGCACACCGGAATAGCGGCTATTTTCTCCGCCACTTGGCGCTAGCCACTCTTTTTCTGAGCCCCAATAAGTGTCTTTTTCTGGGTGCCAAATATCTTCACGACCAAAAGCGAAACCAAAGGTTTTAAGCCCCATGGATTCATAAGCCATATTACCCGCCAAGATCATTAGATCCGCCCAACTGATTTTGTTGCCATATTTCTGCTTGATTGGCCACAATAAGCGACGTGCTTTATCTAAGTTGGCGTTATCGGGCCACGAGTTAAGCGGAGCAAAACGCTGGTTGCCAGTGCCCGCGCCACCGCGACCATCTGCAATTCGATAAGTACCCGCGGAGTGCCATGCCATGCGGATCATCAAACCACCGTAATGCCCCCAGTCGGCAGGCCACCACTCTTGGCTATTGGTCATCAATGCTTTGAGATCTTTTTTCAAGGCATCAACATCCAATGCTTTTAGCGCATCGCGGTAATTAAAATCCGCACCCATTGGGTTGGTTTTCGCATCATGCTGGTGAAGGATGTCAAGATTCAGTGCTTTTGGCCACCAATCCATGTTGGACTTTTCAGCTGATGTTACTCCGCCGTGCATGACTGGGCATTTACCGCCCGAATTCATACCTTTGTTCTCCATTGCGTTCTCCTTGCTTCGCATTACTGCGGCTATTTAAGTGTGCTTGATTTATTCTAAAAACACTCAGCACAGTCGATATTGGCTGAACATTCACTGTGTTAAATTCAAATGCAACAAAACTTAGAACAAGATTATATATATGCAATAACAACGGGAGGTAATGTGCCTGCGATCACGACTTGGTCGGAAAACCTTTATCTTCAAAACATTGCCACAATTATTGTGCTCTGTTGCTTCATGTACAGACTAGACAAGATGAGCATTAAACACTAATTCAATGTGGCTATTAATTCGATAGGCATCCTCTAACGCAATACAGCTAAGTTGACACCTAAAGCATCACCTAACCACAGAACTTGTCCCTCAGAATGGTCATACCTATCGTTTCCAGAAACCGGATGGATCAACACGCTAAGACCTTCCCGATGTTCATCTAACCACTCGATAAATCCGTGGCTATTGTCAGCAAGGTGTACTTCAAACATCGGCTTTAAGTGCGGGCCAACAAGCCGAGGTACCAAACCAAACATAGCTTGTACATCATGTCGTTGTTGGGCAATTTTTTGTTGTACGCGTTGTGCTTTCGCTTGCTCGGCGAGATCAAAATAAACATGGGCATGAAACATAAAATAACTCCTCTTGATTTTTAAGCAGTGTACTACGCCAAAAGAGCATAGAAACCACAACAAATTTGCTGATGATTTTCAGCTAATTTGAAGGTACTTACCGCAACACATTCTATTTTAAGCGCCAAGAAATGGGCATAATCACAGGATGACGTTGATTCAAACGAAGAACCAGCGTATTAAATAACATCAAACTTTCGATGGTGGATACTCGCTTTGCAACCTATCAATCAACTGCTCCTCTCAATGCAGCCGTTATTGGAACAGTACGGCTACCTAGCACTGATCATCAGCATCTTTTTCGAAGGGATTGGCATTCCAATGCCCGGCCAATCGCTCATGATTGCCGCGTCTATTTTGTCATCCAATGGCGTAATGAATTTCTCGCTGGTTATGATTGTATCGTGGCTAAGCTGCTTTATTGGTAACAGTTGCGGTTATCTGATCGGCTATTATTTTGAAGGTTGGTTGGATAGAAAAGGCTATATTTCCGGAGCGAAATTTCAAAAACTGCAAAGTGCTATTCAAAAATACGGCCCGATTTGCTTAATCATCAGTCGCTTTGTTGAGGGGATGAAACAATTCATGCCATTAGCCTGCGGAGTGGCGAAAATGCCCATCAGAGTATTTTTACTGGGTAACCTGCTTGCCACCACCGTTTGGGTCGCGGTCTTTGGTTTACTCACCCATTTTGCGTTTGAACATCTTCACCAAATCAGTGCTTTTTATTCCGCGCACCGTTACTGGATTTGGGTGGCCGCTGCGATTGCCTTTGCTTTAATGATTTATGCGGTTTTGAAGCACAAACATACTCAGCGCTGAGAGTTCACTTCGAGTGAGTTCTAACGCGTCATTTTTTTAACGAACACCACAACAAATAGTGCCATAGTAAAACTGCCTAAGAAGGCTTCCAATGCAGCAATAAATCGCGCAACACCTACTGGAGAGATATCGCCATAACCTAAAGTGGTAAAGGTGACGACACTAAAATAGATCGCGTTGAAAAACTCTAATAAGTAAAATGTCCACCCTGTTACATCATCATAGATCGGGTTTGCAGAGGTGGTACCTAAGAAAAAGTAAGCCGTTGCACTGGCCAGAATGACAAAAAGCGAAAATAACACCACTCTTAACGGCTCTTCCCCATAACCGCAAAACAAATCAACGGTTTTCGACAACATTCTCTGAAGACTAAACTTGGGCATTTGGTAACGTCTGAAACGCATCTCTTTTTTAAAAAACGTTCCGGCCATTTCGAACAAGCCTTGCTTTTCACACTGCTTACGAACTCCCCTGCTCACTTCCTCAGCTTCTTGCCATAGTGCACAAGCCTGCTTGTACTCTCCTTTTTTTAAGGCCACTTTAGCTTCTTGCTCTTGCTTCAACTCCTCTCCCCATTCAATATTTTCCAACCTAGCGCGAGAAAGATCAGCCCCCAGCAAATTGACTTTTTGCAATTTGGCGCAATGGAGGTTAGCACACACCAACTTGCTCTTCATCAAAGAAGAACCTCGTAAATCCAAACCAAAAAAGTGAGCATTGGTCAGATCTGCTCGATAAAAATCGGCGTTCCGGCATTGATAACCAGTTTTACGGCCCCGATTGACGAGGTTGAGATCGGCTAAATTTGCTTTAGCCAACTGAAATCCATCTAAAGGTTTACCTGAGGCCGCCCATTGTTCAACCTGAGATTTGATGTCGTCATTACTTTTATCTATTTTGGGGTCATGCCAATAACAAAGGCCAGACTCACCACTAGGTTGATCACAACACCAACCATCAGGGTTTTTATAGCAGCATAGACCTGTCTCTGACTTCATTTACCGCCCCTTTTGTTATCGTGATATAAAAATAAGTGTAGGGGCTAGTGATGGTGTTGCCACTCAATTTGATGTTTGACGTTGATATTATGTGAACATTTATACTAACTCTGAATGTGCTCAGAGAACGAGAATGACTACGGTAGTTGATCGTCAATCACAAGCCGCAAAAGAAACAAGCTTTACTCACGAAGGGCACATATCTTATGGCGACTCTTCACCTAGGGCTGCACCCTGTATTCCACAAAAAGCATTAAAGTGGCGGTTTGAAGCGCATGGAACCACGCCGCTTCTTACTAAGATTATCAGTAAGCAAACTTGTACTTAGCCAATCCATGAGCTGAAATTTCAGTCAATTCTTATTAACCCACCAAAAATTTAACATTTCATTATCATTTGTGTTCTTCATCACGCTAACGATTATTTACTGACAAATAAATTAACAACTGAGTTACAAAAAGATTAATATGTTGCCCACAAAGCAAACACAACACTCATCAAAACTACTAAAACAGGGAAATGCATATGCAGTCATTTGTTGATTTTCTGAATGGAATAATCTGGAGCCCGGCGCTAATTTATTTATGCCTTGGTGCGGGTTTATTCTACTCAATTGTGACCCGATTCGTTCAGGTCCGTCACTTTTTTGAAATGTGGCGACTTCTTCTTTCCGGCAAAAGCTCAACCAAAGGGATATCCTCTTTCCAAGCTTTGGCCGTTTCACTTTCGGGACGCGTCGGTACGGGTAATATTGCAGGCGTAGCTGCAGCGATTGGTTTTGGTGGCCCTGGTGCTATTTTCTGGATGTGGGTAGTGGTCTTTTTTGGTGCCGCGACTGCCTATGCCGAATCAACTCTGGCACAGATTTATAAAGAAGAAGATGAAGGCGAATTCCGTGGTGGTCCTGCTTATTACATCGAAAAAGCGATGGGGCAAAAATGGTATGCATGGATCTTCGCCATTTTCACTATTTTTGCTTGTGGTGTGCTTTTACCTGGCGTCCAGTCCAACAGTATTGGTAATGCTGTAGAGGCCGCTTTTGGTGCTGGCCCAACCATTGAAACCGCTATCGGTAGCTTCACTTTTGCTAAAATTTTTACCGGTACCGTAGTGTCGATCATTTTAGCGTTCATCATCTTTGGTGGTGTTAAGCGTATCGCTAACTTCACACAGGTCGTGGTGCCATTTATGGCTTTGGCCTATGTGATTACTGCGTTTGTTATCATCCTGCTTAACATCAGTGAAGTACCACGTATTTTTGCTATGATCATTGGTGATGCGTTCACACCAATGGCAGGCATTGGTGCTGCGATTGGTTGGGGGGTAAAACGAGGTGTTTACTCAAACGAAGCAGGCCAAGGTACTGGCCCGCACGCCGCGGCTGCCGCAAGTGTTGATCACCCAGCTCAGCAAGGTTTAGTGCAAGCATTTTCTATCTACATTGATACTCTGCTGGTCTGTTCCGCAACCGCGTTCATGATTCTGATCACTGGTGCTTATAACGTGCACGGCGGCGCAGAAGGTGCATTTTTAGTACAGAACATCGCGGCGGATATTAGTGCCAATGGCCCAGTATTTACTCAAATGGCGATTGAGAGCGCACTACCAGGCGTCGGTAAACCTTTTGTTGCGTTTGCTCTGTTCTTCTTCGCCTTTACCACGATTTTGGCATACTACTATATTGCTGAAACGAACATTGCTTACATTCGCCGCACCTTTAAAGTCGATGGCCTGATGTTTCTGCTTAAAGTAGTGATCGTTGCAACGGTATTCTACGGCACGGTGAAAACCGCAAACCTTGCTTGGGCAATGGGTGATGTGGGCGTGGGTTTGATGGCATGGTTGAACATTGTCGGGATCTTGATCATCTTCTTTATGGCTAAACCAGCCATTGCTGCACTCAAAGATTATGAAGAGCAACAAAAACAAGGTGTCGATGAGTATCTTTTCAATCCAGTAAAACTCGGCATTAAAAATGCGACGTATTGGGAAGGGAAATATAAACGCAAAACGGGACAAGAACCAACCGTAGAAGAGAGCTCCGTGGGTGTTGAACAACCATCATCCTAACGGATTAGCTAAACTCATCAGCAAAAAGCATTCAAGGTAAACGCAAAAAGGGTTAGCAAACGCTAACCCTTTTTCTTTTTCATCAACCCGTATTAGGCTGCGATTTCTTGTGTCGTCAACTTTTCGACAACAGCGTTTTGCGCTTTCTTTTCACCAATCGGCAAAATAACACGGCCGTATTCGTTATTCAGAACTTGAGCCATTGCAAAATAAATCGCACTTGCGCCACAGAAGATACCTTCAAAGCCGGCAATCGTGCCGATAAGCTCGCTACCAGTGAAATCACGCGCCGCTAGCAAAGCAAATAGAATGGTCAGTGAGCCGAATACCACTTGTTTAGCTCGTGGGTAGCACAATGAACCGATAAACATGAAACCAGTGAAAATACCCCACAACGCTAAGTACCAACCCATAAAATGAGCAGGGCTTGCTGGTAGTCCCATGTATGGCATGACAATCAGTCCAACCAATGTGAGCCAAAATAGACCGTAAGAGGTGAACGCTGTGGTGCCAAAAGTGTCACCACGTTTGAAACACATGATACCCACGATGACTTGACTTAAGCCGCCGTAGAAAATACCCATCGCCAAAATCATAGAGTCGATAGGGAAAAAGCCTGCATTATGGATATTAAGCAGGATAGTCGTCATGCCAAAACCCATTAGGCCTAGCGGCGCTGGATTGGCCAATTTAGTAGACATTCGCGAGTACCTTAAAAAATGTTGATAAAAATTACGCGCGGATTTTAGTGGAGTAACACACAAAATGGAAAGAACGTTAACGGAAACTAAGATTGTAAATTTAGCTACTTGATTGTTCAAAAATAGAACAGCACGACCTAAATCGATCGTGCTGATATTTTTCTACCGAACATCACTCTCTATTGACAGTTTATTTCATCCCAAAACCAGTTACTTTGCGTGGGTGATTCCCATACTCCGGGGTTATTTTTAGCCATAAAACACTTTCCATTATGCGTAATTTTATCGCCATTTTTTGCAACAGTAACCCCTGCAACCCAGCTTGAAAAATCACTTCTTGGTGGCGTCGGCTCTGATGTGACGGGCGGTTCTGGCTCATTGACGACTGGCGGAGGCTCAACAGGGTCAGGCGTTGTGGGCGCTGTTGGTTCACCTGTAATAAGCTTCCAAGGATCACCTTGAGTGGGTTCATTACCTTGTGACCACCACTTAGCTTCATAAGTAGCGTCTTTATAGCTCACCTTATCGCCCGTGTTATATACCTTTGTCGCTTCCCAGCCGACGATGCCATCCACTGGCGGCTCTGGTGGCGTACCGGGATCAATCGCATCCACAACACGCACTTGTGGCCAGCTTGAATGTGAACCATAAAAGTTAGTCACACACTTTTCGTAATCACCAGCCACAAGGGCTGAATACGCGGTTTGGAAACCAACCAGTTCACATTCAAACGAGTAGCCACCTGGCCGATCAGAGTAATATTTCCAATTACCATCCCAGTTGGTATACAGCACATCTGTCGCACCGTTCAAATTTAAGCTGCCGTAAGGTGTTTGCTGCCAACAGGTGTTCTTTTCATCTGACTCAATCGGTATTTGATAATGATCCGCTAGCCATTCCCAGTAGCGAATGCGATTAACCGGTTGACCTTTATCCTTATTCTGTTCACCGCACTCAATGCCGACATTGATAACGTTAATTGTGGTGCCAAAACCATAGCCAATACCAGCATCGCTTTCACGTTGCGAAGGTGTCCATGTACGGTCAATTACGTGCAACATTGCCGGTTTCGGTGCTTGAGGTGTTAAGAAGAACCAAATCGCTGAGGCTAAATTCAACCAAGAATCTGCTACTAATCCGGGGTTATTGAGCAGTACTTTGGCATCACCATCAAACATCACTTCAGAAAAAGCGCCATAGTTGAAATGGTAAGAGAGCTGCTTCGCGCCTCGACCAAAATACCCTTGCCCGGCGGCGCACGGCCAACGAGCATTTTGCCAATCATTTTGGCCACAACCGGTTGTATAGCCACTTTGCCCTTCAGACCACCCCATTTCACGTACATGAACCAGTGCTTGCTGCCACTCTTCAATCCCATTAGGGTTATCAGATACGTTGTCTTTCGCAATGTGGCCACCCGTTTCTTGTGAGAAATGAGCAAAAGCCGTCACGATGGATTTTTTACAAATTGCGTCTGAATCTCGGCCATCCGTATATTCGCCACAAAACGCGGGGAATTTGCCTATTGCCCGTAAGAAGCGCGTATAGGTGTATTCGGGAGCCGCCATTTGAGTTAAGAAATCCCACTCGTACTGTGGAAATACCCGTTCAACACGCTTGACGTTTTCAGGGTTAGAACTTAACCCCGGTACTATTGCTTCAACAATCGCATTCGAACGCGTTTCTAGTGCTTCCGACCAAATAGCATACATAGGATCCGCTGTTTTGGCTTTTTCTGCCGCTTGTAGCTCTACTTTAGAGACAATATAACCCGCGGAATTTTCAGGGTCAGGTAAGATATTTAACGCGTAACTGTTTGCGGCTAAAACACTGCTAATCAGCACGGCTAAATGCTTTGTTTTCAACATATCAATCCCTTATTTTTTGCTTAGTGGGTACCGCAAAATAGTATGGATAGTTGAGTCATTGTGGATAGTGAAACTTATCAATTAAATGTCAAAATGCGAGTAGTTTCATCATGATGTAAACCAATTATCGTACGGCGACATTGCCCTTTGAAGGCGAGTCGATAAATATGAAAAAGCTGCAAAAAAGTTTGAGGATTTTAGAGTCTAATCTATTTTCCATCAGGTTAAGTGAACAACCAATGTCTCAAATTTCTCAAACATCATCGCATCGGCAATGGCTTTAGCGCACATGAACGTGGCCTGTAAAAAAGTGATGAACTGGGCCGCGACCTTGGCCAACATCCAGCTCATCGGCATGGCCAATGGCTTGCGAGATATACTGTTTAGCCAAATACACGGATTTGTGCAGGTTATTTCCCTGAGCAAGGTAAGAAGCGATTGCAGAAGAGAGCGTGCAACCCGTCCCATGGGTATTTGGGGTTGGAAAACGCTTCGCACTGAGTAATTCTGACGAATATTTCATGATCAAAAGATCATTGCTGTTTTCAGCGTGTTCTAAATGCCCACCTTTTAGCAACACCGCCTTTGCACCCAACGCTCGTAAATCAGCCACCATGTCGTTCATTTCTGCTTCAGATTGAGGAACCGGCTTGCCAGTAAGTACTGCTCCCTCAAATAAATTGGGGGTAATGATGTCAGCCAAAGGGATCAACGTTTCTTTTAATGTGCTGATTGCCGATTGCTCAAGTAATAAATCACCACTGGTCGCCACCATTACGGGGTCTATCACAAGGCTCTTGGGTTGGTATTGCTGCATTTTTTTGGCAACGATCTTGATGATACCGGCATCGGCTAGCATGCCAATTTTAACGGCCACGATCTTCAAGTCGCTAAAGACAGCATCTAACTGGCTTTCGATGTGATCAAGTGGAATGGGGAAAATGGCAGAAACGCCTTGAGTATTTTGTGAGGTAATGGCGGTAATAACGGAACACGCGAAACTGCCGGTTGCCGATATCGCTTTGATGTCGGCTTGAATGCCTGCCCCTCCACCGCTGTCAGACCCTGCGATAGTGAGTACAACAGGTATGTTTAATCGCGTCGTTTCTTGTGTGTGTTTCTGTATTGATTGTACCATGGTCGCTCCTATGACAAGACATACAGGAACTGACTTTGACCGTGGTTTGGAAAGTTCGGTAATCGAATTTACAAAGGTTAGCCGTTGTTATTCGGCTCGTGACAAAGTGCTCATAGTTCCCTACGTCAGTATTAACTGAATCAGGTTCGACGGGTCTCGAATTTCGATCTCAGCCGATGCAGAATCTGCATCGGCTCCCCGACTATTTCGCAGCAATCATAACAGGGCACTCACCGAAAGAGTACGCTTTTTTGGAGGATTATTCCCACTCAATCGTTGCTGGTGGCTTACCTGAAATATCGTAAACCACACGAGAAATACCATTCACTTCATTGATGATACGGTTAGAAACCTTACCCAAGAACTCATAAGGCAGGTGCGCCCAATGTGCTGTCATAAAGTCAATGGTTTCCACAGCGCGTAGTGATACAACCCAATCGTATTTACGTCCATCACCCATAACGCCTACTGAACGAACAGGTAAGAAAACCGTGAAAGCTTGTGACACTTTGTTATACAGATCAGCGGCATGCAGCTCTTCAATGAAAATAGCATCGGCGCGGCGCAGCAAATCACAGTACTCTTTATTCACTTCGCCCAACACGCGTACGCCAAGGCCAGGACCAGGGAACGGATGGCGGTAAAGCATGTTGTAAGGCAGACCAAGCTCTAGGCCAATCTTGCGTACTTCATCTTTGAAAAGCTCACGCAGTGGTTCAACCAATCCCATTTCCATATCATCAGGCAAACCGCCAACGTTATGGTGAGATTTAATCACGTGCGCTTTGCCTGTTTTAGAGGCGGCCGATTCAATCACATCTGGGTAAATCGTGCCTTGCGCGAGCCATTTTGCATTTTTCAATTTCTTTGACTCTTCATCGAAGATATCAACAAACACATGGCCAATAATTTTGCGTTTCGCTTCCGGATCAGACTCACCTTGCAGTGCGTTGAGGAAACGATCTTCTGCATTAACATGAATGATGTTTAAGCCAAATTTGTTGCCAAACATATCCATTACTTGCTGAGCTTCATTCAGACGCAATAAGCCGTTATCAACGAACACACAGGTTAATTTATCACCAATCGCTCGGTGAGCCAGCATCGCCACAACTGACGAATCTACACCACCCGATAGGCCAAGGATCACTTCATCGTCGCCGACTTGCTCTTTAATACGAGCAACCGCATCTTCGATGATAGACTCAGCCGTCCATAGACGCTCACAACCACAAACATTGAGAACGAAATTCTCAAGCATTTTTAGACCGTTTTTGGTGTGCGTGACTTCTGGGTGAAACTGCACGCCATAATATTTTTTCTCTTCATTCGCCATTGCCGCATAAGGGCAAGTTTCCGTTTGCGCTGTTTTGACAAAATCAGCCGGAATTTGCACCACTTTATCACCGTGGCTCATCCAAACATCTTGCGTTAGCTCAAGGTCGCTAAACAGGGCCGATTCACCCATTAACTGTACGGCTGCATAACCAAATTCACGTTCCTCAGAACTGGCCACTTTTCCGCCCAACTGTTCAGCCATGGTTTGCATGCCATAACAAACACCAAATACAGGCACACCAGAGTCAAACACATATTGTGGCGCACGCGGAGAGTTGGCTTCAGTCACGCTTTCAGGGCCACCAGAAAGAATAATGCCATCTGGGTTGAATTCACGGATGTCCGCCTCTTCAACATCCCAGCTCCACAGCTCACAATAAACACCGATTTCGCGAACACGGCGGGCAACCAGTTGTGTGTACTGAGAGCCGAAATCTAAGATCAGAATACGTTGGTCATGGATATCTTTAGTCATTTAAGGTCAATCTCAATCATTAATGTAGTGGATGGGGAGCATCGCGCTCCCCTAAGCTTCAATCTATTAAGCTTCAATCTATTCGTGGTTCGTCATTAACCCAAGCGGTAGTTTGGCGCTTCTTTGGTAATTTGAACGTCGTGCACGTGTGACTCTTTCATACCTGCACCAGAGATACGAACAAACTCGGCTTTAGTGCGCAGATCTTCGATGGTGGCAGAACCGGTTAGACCCATGCTTGAGCGTAAACCACCCATTTGTTGATGGACGATCTCTTTTAGACGGCCTCGATAAGCGATACGGCCTTCGATCCCTTCAGGTACAAGCTTGTCAGCTGCATTGTCAGATTGGAAATAACGATCAGAAGAGCCTTGAGACATTGCCCCCAGCGAGCCCATACCTCGGTAAGCTTTATATGAACGACCTTGGAACAAAATAACTTCACCAGGAGCTTCTTCAGTACCCGCAAACATGGAGCCGACCATCACGCAAGATGCACCAGCAGCAATCGCTTTACAAATATCGCCAGAAAAGCGAATACCGCCATCAGCAATCACAGGAATACCGTATTGATCAGCCACTTCAACTGCATCAGAAATCGCCGTAATTTGAGGAACACCAACGCCCGTAACAATACGCGTTGTGCAGATTGAGCCAGGGCCAATACCCACTTTGACCGCGCTTACGCCCGCGTCAATTAGAGCTTTCGCACCGGCACCCGTTGCAACATTACCGCCGATAATATCGAGATCAGGATAAGCGGCGCGCGTTTCACGAATACGGTTAAGTACACCTTCTGAATGGCCATGAGAAGAGTCAATCAATAGAACATCCACTCCCGCTTCCACTAATGCTTTTACGCGCTCTTCATTGCCAGCACCGGCACCAACAGCCGCACCAACACGTAAACGCCCTTGTTCATCTTTACAAGCATTCGGTTTGCGTTCTGCTTTATGGAAATCTTTCGCGGTGATCATACCAGTCAGTTTGAATTCATCATTCACTACCAAGACTTTTTCAACACGCGCTTTGTGCATGCGCTCTTGTACATCCTGACGAGATGCGCCCTCTTTAACTGTGGCTAAGCGATCTTTTGGTGTCATGACTGCTTCAACTTTTTTTGTTAAATCAGTAACAAAGCGAATATCGCGGCCGGTGATGATACCGACAAGCTCATTGTGATCGCTCACCACAGGGAAACCGGCAAAACCATGTTTCTCTGTCAAAGCAATCACATCTTGAATGGTTGCATCAGGGCGAACTGTTACTGGCGCAGTGACTACACCCGCTTCAAAAATTTTGACAAGACGGACTTGTTCAGCCTGCTCTTCAATGGGCATATTTTTGTGGATAAAACCAATACCACCCTCTTGGGCAAGAGCGATCGCAAGGCGAGCCTCTGTCACTGTATCCATAGAAGCTGAGATCATCGGAATGTTCAGTGCGATATTTTTGGTCAGCTGAGTATGGAGATCGGCTGTGTTTGGGAGAACGGTGGAGTGTGCTGGTACGAGAAGAACATCATCGAATGTCAGCGCTTCTTTGGCAATTCTTAGCATTTGCAATATCTCACAATTAAGAGGAGTGAATAAAAGGTAAATCCAAGTTGTCTCAATTTGCCCTAATACACAATGAACAGGATAAATCGATTTGGATTTGATATTGCGGTCGGATTATACGCCCGAGGTAATCGCTTGACCACTCATTTTTTCATTTTTAATTTGCATTCCAACCCTTGATATGTATTATATTGCCGCTAATTTCCATACCCTCGTCTAGGGGATTAGCCTTGCCTTCTTTGACCAACGAAAACATCTACACTGTCTCCCGTCTCAATGCTGAAGTACGCCTGTTACTTGAAAATGAAATGGGCATTGTGTGGCTCGTTGGTGAAATATCGAACTTCTCCGCTCCAGTTTCTGGCCATTGGTATCTCTCGCTCAAAGATTCTCGCGCGCAGGTAAAATGTGCGATGTTCAAAGGCAATAATCGCTTTGTGACCTTCAAACCTAAAAATGGCCATCAGGTACTTGTTAAAGCGCGTCTTTCTCTTTATGAACCCAGAGGTGACTACCAAGTCATTATCGAGAGCATGCAACCCGAAGGGGATGGTCGTCTCCAGCAAGAGTTTGAAAAGCTGAAGATGCAGTTGGCCGCGGAAGGGCTGTTTGCACAATCCAATAAGCGCCCCTTGCCGGAAAATCCTCAATGCGTCGGAGTTATTACCTCAAAAACTGGCGCAGCCCTGTTTGATATTCTTGATGTGCTCAAGCGGCGCGATCCAAGCTTGCCCGTCATCATTTATCCTACACTGGTTCAAGGCGAACAAGCGGCCATTCAAATTGCTCAAGCAATTGGTAGAGCGAATGCAAGGCAAGAGTGTGACGTATTGATTGTGGGTCGCGGTGGCGGTTCTTTAGAGGACTTATGGTGTTTTAACCACGAGATCGTAGCGCGCACAATTGCCGCTAGTCAGATCCCAATTATCAGTGCCGTCGGGCATGAAATCGATGTGACGATTGCTGATTTTGTGGCTGACGTACGTGCCCCAACCCCCTCCGCTGCTGCAGAATTAGTCAGCCGAGACAACAGTAATAAGCGACAAGCTTTCGCCTCATACCAGCACAAGCTACAAAGTGCGATGCGCTATTACACCAGTCAACAAGCGCATCATTTACGCGCTTTGGTTCACGCGCTAGAGAAACAGCACCCCACTTATCGCTTGCAGCGTCAAAGCCAACAACTTGATGACACAGAAATGCGCCTACAGCGGGCGATACAGCGCTATATTTCGACTCAGCGCGATCACATTGGCCAGCAATACCATCAACTGCAGTTGCATTCTCCCGTACAAACCTTGGCGAAGCAGCAGCATCGACTAGCCAAAAGCGAGCAACGATTACTGGACGTAATGGAGAAAAAACTCCTGCGCACAGCACACCGTTTAACGCTAGCCGCAGAGAAGCTTGACGCAGTAAGCCCATTAGCGACACTAAAACGAGGCTATTCGATCACGCGAGATAGCTCAGGCAAAGTGATTCACCGCGCTCGCGATCTAAAAACTGGCGATCAATTGATCACGCGAGTGGCGCATGGTGAAGTTTTCTCTACCGTTAATTAATCACTTAATCTTGTGCTTGAAACTCAAATCGAATCTTAGATTTTGATTTGAGCTCATTGCATGAATTACAGAAAAAATTTGCCGCGCCACACGCCTGCAATTTCTCCAGCTCCGAATCACACTCAGGGCAAAAACCAATTTTGTTAAAGTGATGTTTGCACTGAGCACAATGGTAACGCCCATCCCACACCAGTGGATTTTGGCAACAAGGGCAAAGATTTTCCTGCATATTGATCCCATCTCTCTTTGTGTCTTTCACATAACATCTTTCACATAGTGTGATTTTGGTAGATGTTTTATATCGTTCGTTTTAATAGATAGCTCGTTTGCGTAGATAGTTCGTGCATGTGATAGCCGACACTTCATCAAACGGCACGTATGGTCTCGGATTATCGAGAGTTCAGCTTTGATCTCTATCACAATACCTTTAGGCTCACCAACCACCTCATACACATTAGGCTATGATCGATAAAAGATCTCAGCCTGATCATTTGCTTTATCTGCTCCGTTCAGCGATCTACTCTCAAAAGAACATTTATATAACCACACGCCGAAAGCATAAGTTACATATTCTGCATATGGATTTATAACGATATAAAACTCCACTTGATAGCTAATAAATCAAAAAAACCAGAATATATTAAAATGATCTTTTGGCGAAATGTTCTACTCATTTTGTTTGATACTTATACAAAGCAGCAACGTTGCCATGCTCTGTTTTTCACTCAATCATTTTGGCACTGCACTTCATTTTCAGACCGCCACGTTAGTGAAGCTCTATTGCCAATGATAAATTTTAGGCAAAAAAATACCCAAGCTTAGCTTGGGTATTTTAGTTATGAGAAAGGCTACTTGCTGCGTCCTTTCATCATCGTCATTAAGCGTTTACGTTTACGCTCTTGAGATAAGGTCAGCTTATTCACTTTTCCTTCAAATGGGTTATCACTGCTTTGGAACTGGATACGAATAGGCGTACCCATGATTTCTAAAGACTTACGGTAATAGTTCATCAAATAACGTTTGTAAGAATCTGGCAGCTCATTCACCAAGTTACCGTGTACAACGATAATCGGCGGGTTATAACCACCTGCGTGAGCGTATTTAAGTTTTACGCGGCGGCTACGAACCATAGGTGGCTGGTGATCATCGGTTGCCATTTTAAGAATGCGAGTCAATACCGATGTACCAACACGTGTTGTCGCCGATTTATACGCTTCTTGAACCGATTCAAATAGATGACCCACACCCGTACCATGCAATGCAGAGATAAAGTGGATACGAGCAAAATCTACAAAGCCTAAACGGCGATCGAGCTCTTTCTTGACACGTTCTTTGACGTCGTTATCGAGCCCATCCCACTTATTGACTGCAAGCACTATCGAACGTCCGGAGTTTAGTGCAAAACCTAACAGGCTAAGATCTTGATCTGAGATATTCTCACGAGCGTCAATGACTAACAGAACAACGTTTGCATCTTCAACTGCTTTTAAGGTTTTGACGACCGAGAATTTCTCAACCGTTTCGTTAATGCGAGTACGACGACGCACGCCAGCAGTATCAATCAATACATACTCGCGCTCATCACGCATCATCGGGATGTAGATGGAGTCACGCGTCGTTCCGGGCATATCGTAAACCACAACACGTTCTTCACCGAGAATACGGTTGGTGAGCGTGGATTTACCGACATTAGGACGGCCAATGATCGCCAGTTTTATCGGCTGATCTTGCAGGCGTTTGTATTCAGCTTCGGCTTCTTCTTCGGTGTAATCTAACTTTTCTTCTTCGGCATCTTCAAATTCGCTTAGATCTTCGATTTCGCCTTCGGCCTGCTCGATCATTTCTTCAGCAAGTGGATTCAAAGCTCGGTCGATAAGGATCCCAACACCACGGCCATGAGCGGCAGCAATTTGGTACATTTGATCAACGCCCAATTGCCAAAACTCAGCGCTTGCAGCATCAGCGTCAATGCCATCCACTTTATTCACGACCAAAATAGCTCGCTTTTCAATTTTACGCAGATGTTGGGCGATCATTTCATCAGCCGCCGTTAAACCAGCGCGACCATCAACCATAAATAGCACAACATCAGCTTCATCAATCGCGGCCAATGACTGTTGAGCCATTTTCGTTTCTACACCCTCTTCACTACCATCAATACCGCCGGTATCGATAACAATGAAGTCGTGCTCACCCAATTTAGCTTGGCCATATTTACGGTCACGCGTTAAACCGGGGAAATCCGCCACCAACGCATCGCGAGTGCGAGTTAATCGGTTAAACAACGTAGATTTACCGACATTGGGGCGCCCAACAAGAGCAACAACAGGAACCATACTAACCTCTACAATATTTTCTCTTATGTAGTTATAGGTAAACACTTGCTAGCAAGCATTAAATTTTTACCTATAACCACATCTATTTATCCAATAAAACGGCCCCTAACTGTTACCAGCCAGGAGCCGAATGTGAATTATATCACGATTTATTTTTTAATCGTCAGTTTCTTTACATTGCCACTACGGGTGATGCTGACATAGCCATCGTCGACAGCGAGAGGACTCACCGCAAAACCACTCTTATCAACCAATTGTTGGGCAACGAATTCGCCACTGCTACGATCAATCCAATGTAGATACCCTTCACTGTCACCTAGCACAAGGTAGCCATTGATAATCGCTGGCGCAGTTAGCAAACGGTGTTCAAGCTGTTTGTTGCTCCAAAGTTCGGTACCGCTTCTTGTATCCACAGCCACCACATGATCTTTGTCGGTCACCACAAATAATCGGCCACCATCGCTAGCCATGTCTGTTGCTGAAGAGTAATTCCGCTTCCAAGCTGGTTTGCCCGAACGCAGATCAATGGCGATCAACTGGCCATTAAAACCCACCGCATACAGCATGCCGCCAATCACGATAGGTGAGGCATCAACATCGACTAGGCGGTCAATTTCAGTGGCACCTTTAGGCATGCCAATTGGTTGCTGCCAAATCAACTGACCACGCTCAACGATCGCGGCAGCAAGACGGCCACCAGCCGTTCCCCAAAAAACACCGCCCGATACCGCAACAGGTTTGCTGTCGCCTCTCAGCGTTAAGTTAGGAACTTCAGTACTGATGGTCCATTTTTGCTCACCCGTCGCTTGGTCTAAACTCAGTAAAGTGCCACGACTGGTATTAACAATGATCATGTTCGCATCTGCAGCCGGAGCTGCTAGCACTTCACCGTCGACTTTAACTTGCCATACAAGCTCACCCGTCGCTTCATTAAGCGCAGTAACTAAACCGTTTTCACTACCAATGTAAATTTGGCTATAGGCCGCCGCTATACCGCCGGATAAACGCATGGTGCCATCTTGTTCAAGATCGGTTTTCCACAGCTCTTTACCCGTCTTAGGATCCAAGGCTTTTACCAAGCCATCACGATTGGCAATAAACACCTTGTCGTAATCGTATTCTGGAGATAACTTTGAGAAGTAATGCCCTACGCCATCACCAATCGATGCGCTCCACTGAGTTGTAGGCGTAAATTCACTGGTTACCATTGGCACAGGAGCCATGATAATGGTGTCTTCTTCACTGGCACACCCTGCAAGTGCTCCAAGCACAACGGCAGAAACGAGCACTTTGTTGAACAACTTTTTCATCAACTTGTGCCCTTATTTGGCAAGATCGTCCAGTTTCATCTGTAGCGTTTGGCTTGCATCATCAGCTTGTTGTGCTTCCGTGTATGCCGCATAAGCCGCGTCCGTGTCGCCTTTACGCAGTGAAATATCACCACGCAGTTCCGCAATGCGTCCCGCCCACCCTTTCTCTGTGATGGTCGTAAGATCAGCTAAGGCGGCATCAAACTGGCCTTGTTCCGCTTTAATGCGGGCCAGGCGATAGGTCGCTAACGGTAGAATAGCATCATCTTTGGTGTTTGCTTTTGCCCATTCAAGCTGTGCTAAAGCTTCATCAATTTGACCCGCTTCCACTTGAACTTTTGCAAGTTGTAGTGCGGCTAAAACGGCATATTCTGTGCCTTTATTACTGTCAATAAAGCTCTGAACAACCATCTCCGCTTCTGCGCCTTTTGCAGCTAACTGAGTTACCGCTTTGCTATAACTTTCAGAAGCGGCTTCTTGCGCAGCAATAACGTTATCTTGATAATAACGCCAACCAAACAAGCCACCAAGGCCAATTACAGCACCAAAGATCACGGCTTTACCGTTCTCTTTCCACCAATCTTTTATCGCTTCAACTTGTTGTTCTTCAGTATCGTAGAGTTCCACTTCCTGTCCTCTTTAATAGATATCTCAAATGCGCTTGCTTACACAAGATGCGTGAGTTTGCTGGCGACTTCAGTTTGAGAAATCGTAATTTGTTCACCACCGATAAGATCTTTGAGAACTACTGTGCTTTCTGCGACTTCATCTTCGCCTAATACCAAAGCCACCGCAGCGCCCACTTTATCAGCACGTTTAAATTGTTTTTTGAAGTTACCACCACCAAAATGGTTCATAACACGCAGCCCCGGAACCTGTTCACGCAACTGCTCAGCAAGTTTCATTGCTGTCATCATAGTGCCTTCACCCGCACTGACCATGTACACATCGACACTGCGACGCACGTCGGTCAGTTCCAGTGTTTCCATCATCAGCACTAAGCGCTCTAACCCCATGGCAAAACCCACTGCCGGTGTCGCTTTGCCACCCAGTTGTTCTACCAAGCCATCATAACGTCCACCGCCACAAACCGTACCTTGAGCACCTAAGCTTTCGGTGATCCACTCAAATACGGTGCGGTTGTAGTAGTCTAGGCCGCGCACCAAGCGCTCGTTAACTTGGTATTCGATACCCGCAGCGGTAAGAAGTTCACATAAGCCGGCAAAATGTTGCTTGGATTCTTCATCTAGATACTCAGACAATTTGGGTGCGTCACCTAAAATCGCTTGAATATCTGGATTTTTAGTATCGAGTACACGCAGTGGGTTGGTGTACATGCGACGTTTGGCATCCTCATCCAACACCTCTTGATGCTGCTCTAAATAGTCAATCAAGGCGGTGCGGTAATTGGCTCGCGCTTCAAGAGAACCAATTGAGTTCAGTTCCAAACGAACATGTTTGTCGATGCCCAATTCACGCCACAAACGCGCGGTCATCATAATCAGCTCGGCATCAACATCAGGACCATCCAGACCAAACACTTCAACCCCACATTGGTGGAATTGACGGTAGCGCCCTTTTTGCGGACGTTCATGACGGAACATCGGCCCCATGTACCATAAACGTTGCTCTTGGTTGTAGAGCAAACCATTTTCGATACCAGAACGGACACAACCTGCGGTACCCTCTGGACGAAGCGATAAACTGTCACCATTGCGATCTTCAAAAGAATACATCTCTTTTTCAACCACATCGGTCACTTCACCGATCGCACGGCTAAATAGATGTGTCATCTCAACGATAGGCATACGTACTTCATTGTAGCCATATGCACTAATCACGTTTTTCACTGTGCCTTCCACTTTTTGCCAAAGTGGAGACTGAGTTGGGAGGCAGTCGTTCATGCCTCGAATTGCTTGAATTGTTTTTGCCACAATACTTACCGTAAGGTCGTTGAGATTAATTTTGTTCGATTTGAGTCACGTTGATTCGGTTCTTCTCATCGAGAATAGAGGCCTTGGCGCGAATTTTCGCTTCGAGTTGGCTGACCAGATCATCGTTATCAAAACGCTCTTTCTGGCGGACGCCATCTTCGTAGAATGCACTTTTCTTGTTGCTGCCAGCCAAACCAAGATGAGAAGCTTCAGCTTCACCCGGGCCATTAACCACGCAACCGATGATCGAGACATCCATAGGTGTCAAAATGTCTTCCAAACGTTGCTCTAACGCATTGACTGTGGCGATCACATCAAACTCTTGACGTGAACAGCTTGGACAAGCGATGAAGTTAATGCCTCGCGAGCGAATACGCAGCGATTTAAGAATATCAAAGCCGACTTTGATCTCTTCGATCGGATCTGCAGCCAGTGAAATACGCAGCGTGTCGCCGATGCCTTCGGCAAGCAGCATACCTAAGCCCACTGCCGATTTAACTGCACCGGCTCTTGCGCCTCCTGCTTCCGTAATACCAAGATGCAGAGGTTGGGCAATCTGTTTAGCCAGTAAACGGTAGGAATCAACGGCGAGAAAAACATCCGATGCTTTGACGCTGACTTTGAATTGATCAAAGTTGAGTCTTTCAAGAATATCAACATGACGCATCGCTGACTCGACTAAAGCGGCCGGTGTTGGCTCACCATATTTCATTTGGATCTCTTTTTCGAGCGACCCACCATTCACGCCAATGCGAATGGGTATATTCTTGTCACGTGCGCAATCGACCACGGCGCGAATACGTTCTTCGTTGCCAATATTACCAGGGTTGATACGCAAGCAATCAACGCCATATTCGGCGACTTTCAACGCAATGCGGTAATCAAAATGGATGTCAGCCACCAGCGGAATGGATACTTGCTGCTTGATCAACTTGAACGCTTCTGCCGCGTCCATTGTCGGTACAGAAACTCGTACGATATCAGCCCCGACTTTTTCTAACGCTTTAATTTGGGCGACGGTTGCCGCAACATCGGTAGTGCGCGTGTTGGTCATAGATTGAACAGCAATAGGAGCACCATCACCGATGGGCACATTACCGACATAAATACGCGTCGATGAACGACGCTTAATTGGAGATTCGTGTTGCATAGTATTTTCTAAGGTAAGGTGAATCGAGCGACTTTACCGGAAGTATACCCAGAAAGGTCTACAGGTTCACTTGCAAATGTCATTGAAACGCTTTCAGGGGCGCCAAGAATGATTTGAAACGGAGCTTCACCTTCCAAAGTTACGGTTTGCCCTGATTTTTTAATCCCAGTGGAAAGGGTTTTACCTGACACATCTTTCACTTGAATCCAGCAGTCTGCGCTGAAGGTGAGTGTCAAAGGATCGTATGGATTGCTTGCATTCTGAGGCGGCATAATTTTATCTGGCGCAGGAATATCGATCACATTGGGCTCTGCTTCTGCTGCATCATCTTCAGGGGAAGGTATAAGCTCAGCCGCTTGAGTATTGACTTCTATCTGATTATCAACCTCAACATCAACGGGCATATCAGCGACGGCATCGACCTGAGGGGCACTATCTGTAGGAACGAATTCACTAACGGTTGTGAAATCTTCATCTTGTAAGCGTTCAACGGACGTCGAACTTATCGATGGAGAACTTTCAATGACAGCGTGCTCTTGTTCTTGATTCTGCCACCACCATAGCGATGAAATACCGATAATGACGGCAAAAATACCCCAAGTTAACGTCATAATACGGCTATCATGCAGCTCTCGCTTGGTCTTCTTAGAAAAACTTTGCATCGGTTGCTCTGCCGCAACAGTAGGATAGCAATCATCAAAAGAAGCTAAAATCACCGACTCTTTGATCCCAACCGCCTTAGCATAAGAACGGAAATAACCGCGAGTAAAGGTCGCGACTTGATCTGAAGCGAAGTTATTCTCCTCTAAACTTTGAATGATAGAGAGACGTAACCGCAACCTATCGGCAACTTGCTTTTGCGTTAATCCCAACGCTTCGCGTTTTGCCTTTAATAAAGTGCCGGGTTGTACCGAGTCTGTTTTTACCTCTGCAATAATCTGTTCTTGTTCAGTAGTCATCCGTTTTATACATCTCATTATGTTATGGCTCGAATGGCACCGTCATCACTTTTATTGTTATTAGTTCGTAGTAATAAAATTGTGCATTCCAACGCGGTGAAAAAGCTGCATTCATTGATGCAGGCGGCAGTTAAAATTTAACATTACATCAATTAGCAATTCTAATTGATATTTGGCGTTAAACAACATGGCTTTAGCAAAGAAATTACCGCTAGGTCAATATTTTTCATAAAATTGACGTCAAAATCGAAGAAAATTATTTCAAATGGTAAAAATGTACAAAGCCAGAGGAATCTCTGGCTTTGTTTTATCGTCTAACTTAAACCGCTTTAATAGGAATGACATCGCCACCCATCTGTTTCATTTTGGTCCGTTTGGTTCTATCAATCACATCACCCACTAGCTGCCCACAAGCGGCATCAATATCATCACCACGAGTTTTGCGCACCGTCACTGTGTGTTCATACTGCATCAGTGTTTTTTGAAAACGGTCAATACGTGAATTACTCGGTTTTTTATAAGGTGAACCGGGATAAGGGTTAAATGGGATCAAGTTAATTTTGCACGGCGTGCCTTTCATTAACTTAGCCAATTCGTGTGCATGTTCCATATCGTCATTGACGTGATCCAGCAGCACGTATTCCACTGTAACCTTACCACGATTGGCGTTTGATGTAGCAATGTAACGGCGCACTGAGGCTAAGAAATCTTGAATATCCCAGCGATCATTGATCGGCATAATTTCGCTGCGTAATTTATCGTTAGGGGCATGCAATGAAATCGCTAATGCAACATCAATTTGCCCTGTCATTTGATCAAGACCAGAAACCACACCCGAAGTCGACACCGTCACGCGACGTTTTGATAGACCAAAACCCAAATCATCCAGCATGATCTCTAACGCTGGGATCAAGTTTTTCATGTTGAGCAGAGGCTCGCCCATCCCCATCATTACTACGTTAGTAATCGGACGACGTCCCGTCTCTTTCTCAAGGCCAATTTCTCTCGCTGCGCGCCACACTTGCCCGATAATTTCAGACACTTTGAGGTTACGGTTAAAACCTTGCTGAGCCGTTGAACAAAATTTACACTCCAGAGCACAACCAACTTGAGAGGAGACGCACAAAGTCGCTCGCTCTTCCTCTGGGATATAGACCGTTTCAACATCTTGATCGCCGACACGCATCGCCCATTTAATCGTACCATCAGACGAGTGTTGTGCTTGTGAAACGATCGGCGCGCGAATTTCACAGCGTTGTTGCAGTTGCTCACGCAGTTTTTTGTTGATATTGGTCATTTGTTCGAAGTCATCACAACCAAAATGGTAGATCCACTTCATGACCTGATCAGCGCGGAACGCTTTTTCACTGAGCTCTTCAGCAAAAAATTTACGCAGACCTTGGCGATCAAAATCAAGCAGATTGACTTTTTCAATAGTCATGTGGCCTCTCAACGACGGAAACAATAAATAAGGGCGCGAATTGTACAGCCTTTATGCAGTAACAACAAGGGTTGTACAACCATTCAATTACTAAGTCATTCAATGCTTGGCGGATTGTTTTCACTCTACAGCTCCCAACCATACGAGTATAAAAAAGCCTCACAAAGTGAGGCCTTAATCGAAAGAATTTTGGATAGAAAATACCAAGATTAACGAGGGCAAATTTCTGATTCAGGGAAGAAAAAGGCGATTTCACGCGCAGCCGATTCAGGGCTATCACTGCCATGAACTGAGTTATAACGCATACTTAACGCATAATCAGCACGAATGGTTCCACATGCCGCTTCTTCTGGGTTCGTTTTACCCATTAATTCGCGGTAACGAACAATAGCACCTTCACCTTCAAGCACTTGAACCATTATAGGTCCTGACGTCATGAATTTTTTTAGTTCAGGAAAGAAGGATTTACCTTCATGCTCAGCATAAAAGCCGCTCGCTTGCTCTTCGCTCAAATGTACCATTTTCGCAGCGATAATACGCAATCCTGCTTTTTCGATACGATGATAGATTTCACCAATTAAGTTACGTTCTACCGCATCGGGTTTAATGATAGAAAATGTTCTCTCTAGAGCCATAAGGATATCCTTTTTCTTTTGTTTTTTTAGTTATAGCAAAGCGCCCAAAACAGAGATTTGAGCAGCTTTTCATTATTGGGCTTGGTCGGTCAAAATGCGCGCTAATGTACGCACCCCCATCGCCGTTGCACCTGCGGCCCATTTATCACTTGCTGACTTGCGGTAAGTACCGGCGCAGTCAAAGTGTAGCCACCCATTTTTGTAATCTTCAACAAAATAGGAGAGGAAAGCGGCTGCGGTACTTGCTCCTGGAGAATAGTCACCTGAGCTGATGTTAGAGAGATCCGCAAAGCTTGAAGGTAACATAGAGCGATGAAACTCAGCCAAAGGCAGAGGCCATAAGCCTTCTTTCTCTTGGTGAGCTGCCGCCAATGCCTGCTGTGATAAGCGCTCATCAAAGCTGAGTAGCGCATGGTAATCATTGCCGAGTGCATTTTTAGCGGCACCCGTTAATGTCGCGCAATCAATAATAAGCTGCGGTTTTTGCTCGTTGGCATAAATCAAGCCATCGGCCAACACTAGGCGGCCTTCTGCATCGGTATTCATGATTTCAACTGTGGTGCCGTTTTTATAAGTGATGATATCACCCAGTTTCAAGGCGCGTCCGGAAACCATATTTTCTGCACAACATAAAATGAGTTTCACACGTTTATTAAAACCACGCATGATGGCCAAACCAAGGCCACCAGTGATCGTTGCAGCGCCTCCCATATCCGCTTTCATCGCCGACATAAAGTTGGACGTTTTTAAACTGTAACCACCAGAATCAAAAGTAATGCCTTTACCAATTAAGCAAGCAAAAACAGGAGCACTCTCTTTTCCTGTCGGATTGTAATCAAGTTGTAGCATGGCTGACGTGCGCTCTGAGCCGCGACCAACCGCATAAATACCTTCCCAACCTTCGGTGAGTAGATCTTTATCTTTGACAATACGATAGCTGACATGCTCAGGGGCTAGCGATTTGATGAACTCAGCCGCCATGGTCGCTAACTGACGCGGCGCGACTTCTTCGGCGCTTTTATTGATGATATCGCGCGTCCATTCCGTCGCTTTAATACGATATTCTAACTCGGCTTGATCCGACTCATTCAGCGGTTGCCATTCTAGCGTATTGAGTTTTTTCGCTTCACGATAACCTTGGTAGAAAGCCCAGATATTTTCTAAGTGCCAACCGTCACCTTGTAGGCTGATCGCTCTGATAGCTTGCCCATCAAGCTTACGCGCTGCGCGCTGAACCGCGCTGAGTTCATGCCCACTCTCAATAGCATGAATTGTGGCACCATTTTCTGAAAACGAAACAATCGCCTTTTCTCCCCACTGAGGCTGGGCAGCTTGTTGGCTGATAAATACGGACATCTTTGTAGACATGGTTTCTCCTTGCCTGAATATGGCCTCACCTGTGCCATTACGATTAAATAACCAAGGGATGTTAGCATTTTGTAGGGTCAAAATGTCAACTTGATAAAAAAACGGACCATTCGGTCCGCTCTTTTTAGTTAAAATTGTTAACTCTGTGATGTTTTACTGAATAACCATCATGTTAGCAATAGTCTTAGTCGATCTCTTCCATCCAACATAGAATAATCGCTTCGAGAATTTTTTCGTTGGAACGGTTTGGCTCATCATCAAACTCTTCCAGTTCCATCACCCACTGGTGTAGATCCGTAAAACGTACATTTTTAGGATCTACGTCTGGGTATTGCTCACAAAGCTCGATCGCAATATCACGAGAATCGGTCCATTTCATTTTGCTTTCCTTTTACAAACAGTGAACGGGCGTTAATACGCTCAATAGGATTAATGATCTTCAGAAGCCAGATTGAGTGTGTACTTTGGAATTTCAACCACTAAATCTTCGTTAGCGACTCTAGCTTGGCAGCCAAGGCGAGATTCAGGTTCAAGACCCCACGCTTTATCAAGCATGTCATCTTCCAACTCATCACTCTCATCAAGTGAGTCAAACCCTTCGCGAACGATAATATGGCAAGTCGTGCATGCGCAGGATTTTTCACACGCATGTTCAATAGCGATACCATTTTTCAGCGCCACATCCAGTACGGTTTCTCCTGCTTGAGCTTCCAGAACGGCACCTTCAGGACAAAGCTCTTGGTGAGGTAACACAATAATCTTAGGCATAATTTTTCTCTTTAAATATCATCTACCGATTGACCAGCAAGTGCACTGCGAATGGATTTATCCATACGGCGTGAAGCAAAATATTGGCTGGCTTTGTCTGTCTCTTTAATTCCTTGCTCGATGGCATCGGCGCTATCACCATTACGCAGCACAATTAAATCTTCTATTGCATTCAGAAGGATCTGCTTTTCTGACTCAGATAACAATTCATCACCATCGGCCTGTAAGGCAGAGATCAAACCTTCGATAACGCGATCGGCTTCTACACGTTGCTCTGCCAGAGAGCGAGTCTGCATATCTTGTTTGGCAAACGTCATCGAATCTCGCAGCATATTTGCTACTTCATTATCACTCAGTCCATACGAGGGCTTAACTTGAATTTCCGCCTGAACTCCCGTACTTTTTTCCATCGCTGTCACAGAGAGTAAGCCATCGGCATCAACTTGATAAGTTACGCGGATATGCGCGGCACCCGCCGTCATTGGTGGAATACCTTTTAGTGAAAAACGAGCCAATGAGCGGCAATCGTCTACCATCTCACGTTCGCCCTGCACCGTATGGATGCTCATGGCTGTTTGACCATCTTTGAAGGTGGTGAATTCTTGAGCTTTAGCAACAGGAATGGTGGTGTTACGTGGGATGATTTTTTCCACTAAGCCACCCATGGTTTCAATACCCAGCGACAGAGGAATGACATCCAGCAGGAGCATTTCTGAATCGGGTTTATTACCGACCAAAATGTCGGCTTGAATTGCTGCACCAATCGCGACAACTTCATCAGGGTTGATGTTAGTTAGCGGTGTGCGGCCAAAAAACTCACCAACTAAGTCTCGAACCAGTGGCGTACGAGTTGAACCGCCGACCATCACCACTTCCAATACTTCATCTGCCGTAATCTCAGCATCTTTGAGTGCTCGACGACACGATAGTAAGGTTTTCTTTACTAGTGGCGTGATGAGTTGGTTAAACTCATCGCGAGTTAAACGCCCTTGCCAACCCAGCACAGAAACCTTGACACTATCGCTATCAGATAAGGCAATTTTCGCTTCGGTGGCCGCATCAAGCAATGCTCGTTGCTGCTCTGCACTGAGCGGTTCAGCTAAGCCGATTTGGCTCAAAAAATGGTCAGCAATCAAATGGTCAAAATCATCACCACCGAGCGCAGAATCGCCACCAGTCGCGAGTACCTCAAACACGCCTTTCGACAGACGTAAGATAGAGATATCAAACGTACCGCCACCTAAATCATAAACCGCAATCACACCTTCTTGCGCTGAGTCTAAGCCATAGGCAATCGCTGCAGCGGTAGGTTCATTGAGTAAACGCAGTACGTGCAAGCCGGCAAGTTGAGCGGCATCTTTGGTGCCCACGCGCTGCGCATCATCAAAGTAAGCAGGTACGGTAATCACCACGCCCGCTAATTCACCACCTAACGACGCTTCGGCACGCTGAGCAAGAGATTGAAGAATATCGGCGGAAACTTGAATCGGGTTCTTATCACCTTGCGCCGTTTGCAAAATAGGCAAACCGTTGTCACTGGCTTTGAAACGATAAGGTAATGTGGGATAACGCGCCTGAATGTCAGCCAGTGAACGGCCGATCAAACGCTTCACAGAAATGATGGTATTGGCAGGATCAACTTGCGCGTGTGCTCTGGCATCAAAGCCTACGCAACGCTCTTGAGCCGAATAGTGGACCACCGAAGGGAGGATCGAGCGTCCTTGTTCATCAGCAAGCGTCGTCGCATTACCGCTTCGAACCGATGCGACTAATGAGTTGGTTGTCCCCAAGTCGATACCCGCTGCGAGTTTATGCTGATGCGGCGCAGAGCTTTGACCGGGTTCTGCAATTTGAAGTAATGCCATGGGTTGGTCCTTATTATCGAACTAGCCGAGTAACTGTTCTTCGACTCTTTCTATTTCATTTTTGAGCTTGGCAATAAATTTAAGCTTGCGAACCGTATCAGCCGCAAGGCTCCATTGAGCATGATTAAGTTGTTGCTCAACCAAAGTAAGATGCTGTTTATACATCTTGCTGACTCTGTTTTCAAAATCGAATAACGCACTTTCAACATCAGGCTGTGAGGCGATGGCTTCAAGCTCTTCTCGCAGCTCCATTTGCTCCATTAAAAACAGCGGATCTTGCATGGTTTGGTGTTCTGCGCGTAACTCTATGCCTTGTTCGAGCAACAAGTATTCTGCACGACTGATCGGCGATTTTAATGTTTGATAAGCATCATTGATTTGCGAGGCGTTTTGCACAGCAAGCAGGCGATCTCGCTCAGACGCAGTGGCAAAATTGTCGGGATGAAACCGTTTTTGCAGCGCACGAAACTGAGAAGAAAGAAGGCTACCATCCAGTGCAAACTGACTTGGTAGCCCAAATAATTCAAAATAGTTCATTAACACATTGCTCCTAGTGCTCGACACTAGGCTCAAGTGAGCCTAGTCACGCCGAAAGCCAATCCGTTACACGTTGAAGCTTTCACCACAACCACATTCGCTTTTTGCATTCGGGTTGTTGAACTCAAAACCTTCGTTTAGCCCTTCTTTGACATAGTCAAGCTGTGTGCCATCAAGATAGACGAGGCTTTTCGAATCGATAATCACTTTGACACCATGATCTTCAAACACTTCGTCTTCTTCGTTAACGTCATCAACGAATTCAAGCACGTAAGCCATACCCGAGCAGCCTGTTGTTTTCACTCCAAGACGTAAACCTACGCCTTTGCCTCGGTTATCTAGGAATGCTCGAACGCGATGCGCTGCTGTTTCAGTTAAGGTAATGGCCATACTACAACCTTAGATTCTTAGTTTGAACTTATGGGAGTGAACCATCATTCACTCCCTTAATATTATTGTTGGTGTTTCTTTTTATAATCGGCAACGGCAGCTTTGATCGCATCTTCTGCCAAAATCGAACAGTGAACTTTCACTGGTGGAAGCTCTAGCTCTTCCGCGATTTCAGAGTTCTTAATGGCTGCTGCTTCGTCAATGCTCTTGCCTTTGACCCATTCAGTAACCAGTGAGCTCGAAGCAATCGCGCTACCACAACCGTAGGTTTTAAATTTTGCATCTTCAATGATGCCTTCTGGCGTCACTTTAATTTGTAGCTTCATTACGTCGCCACAAGCTGGAGCGCCAACCATACCACTACCAATGGTTGGATCTTCTTTATCAAAAGAGCCAACATTACGTGGGTTTTCATAGTGATCAATTACTTTTTCGCTGTATGCCATGATAGTTACCTCTAATCCTCTATTTCCTTGGGAATAAACCAGTGCCTTTTAAAGGACTAGTGATGTGCCCATTCAACGGTGTTTAAATCCACACCCTCTTGATACATATCCCATAGAGGAGACATGTCACGTAATTTGCTTACGGCTACGCGGATTTGTTCAACGGCGTAGTCCACTTCCTCTTCGGTCGTAAAACGGCCAAATGAGAAACGAATTGAACTGTGCGCCATTTCATCGTTCAAGCCAAGCGCACGTAGTACATATGACGGCTCTAAGCTGGCCGACGTACAAGCACTACCTGATGATACTGCTAAGTCTTTCAAAGACATCAGCAGCGATTCGCCTTCAACAAAGGCAAAACTAATATTCAGGTTGTGCGGAACACGCTGATCTAAATCGCCATTCACACTCACGGCTTCCATGTCTTGTACACCTGCGAGTAGACGATCACGCAATGCTTTTGCGTGGTCAAAATCTTTTTGCATGTCTTGCTTAGCAATGCGGAATGCCTCACCCATACCTACGATTTGGTGCGTTGGTAATGTGCCTGAGCGGAAACCACGTTCATGGCCGCCACCGTGCATTTGCGCTTCAAGACGAATACGAGGTTTACGGCGAACATATAATGCGCCAATCCCTTTAGGTCCATACGCTTTATGCGCTGAAAGGGAGATAAGATCCACTTTCATTTCTTGTACATCAAGGGGAACTTTACCGGCAGATTGCGCTGCATCTACGTGGAAAATTATCTTGCGTTCACGGCAAAGCTCACCGATCGCCATGATGTCCTGAATTACGCCAATTTCGTTATTCACGTGCATGATCGACACCAAAATTGTGTCATCACGCATTGCCGCTTCTAATTTTTTTAGATCAATCAAGCCATTCGTTCCTGGCTCAAGATAGGTCACTTCATAACCTTCACGCTCAAGCTGACGACATGGATCAAGCACCGCTTTATGCTCGGTTTTACAGGTAATGATATGCTTACCTTGCTTGGCATAGAAATGCGCCACACCTTTAATCGCAAGGTTATCTGACTCTGTCGCACCGGATGTGAATACGATTTCGCGAGGATCAGCATTAAGCAGTTCAGCAATTTGCTCACGCGCAGTGTCTACGGCTTCTTCTGCCTGCCAGCCATAACGATGCGATCGCGATGCTGGATTACCAAAAACACCATCCATCGTCATGTACTGAACCATCTTTTCAGCCACGCGAGGGTCAACTGGACAGGTAGCTGAATAGTCAAAATAAATAGGCAGTTTCATTTTCTACTCCAATGTAAACATTGCCGCTATGAGCGGGCATTAAGACCTACGGGCACCGAGCCGATAATCACGGTATTGGTATTTTTATTGGTTAGCCCGTGGTTCACCGTCAGGCCCAAGCCTTGGCGGTCAGAAATTTCTAGTACTTCATTATCAATCATTAACTCACCAAGAGTAATGTTGTTCAGAAAGTCACTAATGCGAGAGCTAAGATCTCGCCATAATGTATGAGTTAAGCAGCGAGTACCACCTTGGCAGTCGGCTCTTCCATTACATTTTGTTGCATCAACTGATTCATCAACAGCGGCAATCACAGTACCAATCGAAATTGAGCAGGCATCAGCCCCTAAGCGGTATCCACCACCTGGACCACGCACACTAGCAACTAGCCCCGCTTTACGCAGTTTAGAAAACAGCTGCTCAAGGTAAGAGAGCGAAATGCCTTGCCGTTCGGAAATATCCGCCAGTGGCACTGGGGTTTGCTGCGAATGCAGAGCCACATCTAACATGGCTGTAACCGCATATCTTCCTTTAGATGTAAGTCTCATATCACCGTATCCACATTGATTATGTGGTTGGAATTTTTCCATACCCGACTAAATAGGTCAAGTATTTATTTGACTAATTTAGTCAGGTATTTAACCCTATTATTAGTCTGGATAATTATTGATTGCTGCGATGCTTCTCAATTGAGGTCAGAACGCCACGCAACATATTGATTTCTTGAGACTCAGGACGCGAACGAGTAAATAGCCGACGGAGTTTGTTCATCACCTGACCAGGCTGATCCTTTGAAATAAACTGCGTCTCTATAATCACTTTTTCAAGATGCTGATAGAACATTTCTAATTCGTGATGCAGAGGATACGCTTCTTCTGGCTGGGCTTGATAAGCTTTTTTTTCATTATTTAGGTAAGCAACACGCACCTCATAACTCAATGTTTGTACGGCCATAGCCAGGTTTAACGAACTGTATTCAGGATTAGCCGGAATGCACACATGAAAATGGCACTTTTGCAGTTCATCATTGGTCAGCCCGGTTTTTTCTCGGCCAAACACTAAAGCAACAGGATAATGTAGCCCCTCTTGCGCAAATTTTTCGCCACATTCACGTGGTTCAAGCATTGGCCACTCTAAAGTTCGTGAGCGCGCACTTGACCCAACCACCAGGCCACAATCTGCGACAGCCTGCTCTAGCGTATCCACGATCTCCGCATTTAAAGCAATGTCGCTTGCTCCAGCAGCTAGAGCGATCGCTTGGGCGTCTACCTCACATTGAGGCGAAACCAAAATCATTTTACTTAGTCCCATGACTTTCATCGCTCGGGCAGCAGAACCAATATTTCCTGAATGAGATGTCCCTACTAAAATGATTTTTACATTGTCTAGCATTACGTTGTGCGCCACTCTATTTTAAACGACAGAATACTAACATAAAGCTGACTAAAATGGTCAGGTCCTTTAGCTACATATGAACAACCGAGCAAAAAATAGCCACTTCCTTTTTAATAAAACTTTGTTATACTGCTGCCCGCTTTTTCGTTCTTTAACATCCGTTGGGAAAACTGTATGCATCCAATGCTAAACATTGCTATTCGCGCTGCGCGAAAAGCTGGTAACCATATTGCTAAATCACTAGAAAATACTGAGAAAATCGAAACAACTAAGAAAGGGACTAATGACTTTGTTACTAACGTAGACAAAGAAGCAGAAACTATGATCATCGATACAATCAAAAGTTCTTACCCAGAACACAGTATCGTTGCTGAAGAAAACGGGCTTATCGACGGTAAAGATAAGGACGTTCAATGGATCATCGACCCACTGGATGGCACAACAAACTTCGTCAAAGGTTTACCCCACTTCGCCGTTTCTATCGCAGTTCGCATTAAAGGCAAAACGGAAGTTGCTTGTGTTTATGACCCAATGCGCAATGAGCTGTTTACCGCTCAACGTGGCGCTGGTGCGCAATTAAACAACTCACGCCTTCGTGTAAAACAGTTAAAAGATCTTCAAGGCACGATTCTCGCCACAGGTTTCCCATACAAACAAAAGCAACATGCCGAATCTTTCATGAAGATTATGTCTGCACTGTTTGTTGAATGTGCCGATTTCCGTCGTACTGGTTCTCCTGCGCTTGATTTATGTTACCTAGCTTCAAACCGTGTCGATGGTTACTTTGAACTGGGTTTAAGACCTTGGAATTTAGCCGCTGGCGAGCTGATCGCTCGTGAAGCAGGCGTTATTCTTACCGATTTCTCTGGCGGTACTGAATACATGAAATCGGGCAACATTGTAGGTTCAAGTGCCCGTGGTGTTAAAGCGATTTTGAAACACATTCGTGATAACGGTAACAGCGCTATTCTTAAATAGGTTGCACTAAATACCATCAACACCGTCAAAATTGATTCAAGCCTCGTATAGCAATATACGAGGCTTTTTTAGTTTCGTTTTATACTTTGCTACTGAGAGTGACCGCGGTGTGGGATGGGTTAGAAAAAAGCCGCAGAATATTCTGCGGCTTTGGCTATTTAAGAAACTTTCAGGCTGCTAAGGAAGTTCGTCGAACTCCGCACCCTCTTTTTCCACTTGAGGTGGAAGTAGGTTCTCACGGGTAATTCCTAATTTCAGTGCCAACGCTGACGCAACATAGATAGATGAATAAGTACCCACTGTGATACCGAGCAGTAAAGCAGTGGCAAAACCATGTATGTTCGCCCCACCTTGCACAAAGAGTGCGATCACCACCAGCAAGGTGGTTCCCGATGTAATCAAAGTCCGGCTCAAGGTTTGGGTAATTGAGCTGTTCATGATCTCGGCTGAATCACCTTTACGCAATTTACGGAAGTTTTCACGGATGCGGTCAAATACCACAATCGTATCGTTGAGCGAGTAACCGACAACGGTCAGCAAAGCGGCAACAATCGTTAAATCAACCTCAATTTGCATGATAGAGAAGATACCAAGCGTGATGATCACATCGTGTGCCAATGACATTACCGCACCCGCTGCGAGCCGACATTCAAAACGAACAGAGACATAAAGCAAAATACAGATGAGCGAAGCTAAAATCGCTAAGCCTCCTGCTTCAGCTAATTCATCGCCCACATTCGGACCAACGAACTCAATGCGACGCATCTCGACACTTTTTCCTGTCCCCTCTTTAATAGCAGAAAGAATTTGATTGCCTAACGTCTCGCCAACCATGTCCGCACGTGGACGAAGGCGAACCATCACTTCACGCGCAGAACCAAAGTTCTGCACGGTTGCATCACCAAACCCTTTTGCTTCAAGTGCACCACGGATATCTTCAAGATTAGCTGGGTGTTCAAACCCAACTTCAATCAAAGTACCGCCGGTGAAGTCCAGTCCCCAGTTCAACCACTTGGTTGATAAAGTGAAAATAGACGCACCAATCATTAAAAGAGAGAATAAAAACGCAAATTTAGACCAACGCATAAAGTCGATCGTTTTATCTGCTTTTAGAATCTGAAACATAGTAATTCCTAGCCTTAGATCGACAATTTTTTAATGCGTTTACCACCGTATATCAAGTTCACGATACAGCGAGTCCCGATAATAGCGGTAAACATTGAGGTTAAAATACCGATGGAAAGTGTGACGGCAAACCCTTTGATGGCTCCAGTACCCACAGCAAATAGAATAATTGCCGTGATCAACGTAGTGATGTTGGCATCAGCAATGGTACTGAACGCGTTAGCATAGCCTTGGTGGATAGCTTGTTGTGGATTTCGGCCATCACGGAGCTCTTCACGAATACGCTCGAAGATCAGAACGTTAGCATCCACGGCCATACCGACCGTCAATACGATGCCCGCAATACCCGGCAAGGTCATTGTCGCACCGGGGATCATCGACATTACACCAATAATGAGCACAAGGTTCGCCATCAATGCAATATTGGCAATCAAGCCAAAACCACGGTAGTAAAGCAGCGTAAAGAGCATCACCGCAACCATACCCCAGATGCAGGCTTGAATGCCCATATCAATATTTTGCTGTCCCATTGATGGGCCAATGGTACGCTCTTCAACAATAGAGATTGGCGCAATTAACGCACCTGCACGCAGTAAAAGTGCAAGGTTTTGAGCTTCTGCAGCAGAGTCAATTCCCGTGATACGGAAGTTACGCCCAAGAGCCGACTGAATCGTTGCTTGGTTGATCACTTCTTCATGCTTATCGAGAATCACTTTGCCATCAGCTGTCCGACGGCCGCTGTCTTTGTACTCTGCAAATACCGTTGCCATAAGCTTGCCAATGTTCTTTTTAGAGAACGCCGACATCTTATTTCCGCCTTCGCTATCTAACGAAATGTTCACTTGCGGGCGACCATATTCATCCATGCTAGAGCTGGCATCCGTGATACTTTGACCACCTAGAATCACGCGTTTTTTCAAGACAACCGGGCGACCATTACGATCGGATTTGATTTCACTCCCAGCAGGAGCACGACCAGAAGCCGCGGCGGCTAAATCAGCCTTGTCATCAACTTCACGAAACTCAAGAGTCGCGGTTGCGCCAAGAATCTCTTTAGCACGAGCGGTATCTTGAACCCCCGGTAACTCAACCACAATGCGGCTGGCACCTTGACGTTGCACTAAGGGTTCAGCGACCCCTAATTCGTTAACACGGTTACGCAAAATCGTGATGTTCTGCTCAACGGCGTAATTTCGAACTTCCTGCAAACGCTGCTCGGTAAATAGAGCAATCAGCGCAAAGCGACCGTCAGCCTTAGACGTAGTAAAAATCATATCAGGATGTTTCGACGTTAATGCTTGCTGTGCTTGCGCTAATTGCTCATCGTCACGCAAAGTGACTTCCACTCGGTCGTTGCCCACTGAGCGAATGGCTCGGTAGCGAATTTTGTCATCACGCAGTTCGCTGCGAAACGCTTCTTCTTGCTGGCCAATCAATTTTTCCATCGCAGCGTCCATATCCACTTCCATTAAGAAGTGAACACCACCACGCAGATCAAGGCCAAGCTTCATCGGTGCCGCGCCAATCGATTCCAACCAAGAAGGCGTTGAAGGAGCAAGGTTAAGTGCAACAATTGTATCTTTGCCTAACGCTTCACTCACCACATCACGCGCACTGATTTGGGTATCGGTATCGTTAAATCGAACAAGAATTGATCCATTCTCTAGAGCAATGGATTTATGAGAAAGGCTCTCTTTATCAAGAGCTTTGGTGACAGCATCCAGCGTTGACATATCAACAGAGGCGCCACGCGCCCCTGTAATTTGAATTGCCGGATCTTCACCGTAAATATTTGGAAGTGCATATAAAGCAGAGAGAGTGATGGCGAACACCACTAACAAATACTTCCATAACGGATAACGGTTTAGCACAGCGAGGATCCTTTAGCTGTTTATAAAGACTTAAGCGTACCTTTTGGTAGCACCGCTGTAATGAAATCTTTTTTGATTACAATTTCATTGTTCACGTTCAGTTCGATAGAGATGTAATCGCTGTCTTCTGCGATTTTAGTGATTTTACCCACTAAACCGCCACTGGTTAGCACTTCATCACCTTTACTCATCGCTGCCATCAAGTTTTTATGCTCTTTAACACGCTTGGCTTGTGGGCGGTAAATCATGAAATAGAAAATAACCGCAAACATACCAAGCATGATCAGCATTTCATAACCGCCACCTTGTGATGCACCTTCACCTGCTGCGTGTGCTACAGAAATTAAACTCATTGAAAACGTCCTCTAAAATATTGTTGTGTAATGTAATTCTAATTGGGCTGCGTTGGCTTAATTTCAAGTTTATCACTTCACAAATTAAGCAAAACGCAGCAAAACCGTTATTGGCCCATTGGTGGAACTTCACGATTGCGACGAGCATAAAACTCCTCAACAAACGCGTCGAAGCGATCTTCTTCAATCGCTAAACGAATGCTTGCCATCAGGCGTTGGTAATAACGTAAGTTATGAATAGTATTTAAACGCGCACCCAGAATTTCGTTACAACGATCCAGATGGTGTAAATACGACTTCGAATAATTTTTGCAAGTGTAACAGTCACAATGTGGATCCAGCGCAGTTGTATCGGTTTTATGTGCTGCATTACGGATCTTGATCACACCACCCGTCACAAATAGATGGCCATTACGTGCATTTCGCGTTGGCATCACACAGTCAAACATATCGATACCGCGACGTACCCCTTCCACTAAGTCTTCAGGTTTACCTACGCCCATCAGGTAGCGTGGTTTGTCTTCTGGCAATTGTGGACAGGTGTGCTCAAGTACACGGTGCATGTCTTCTTTAGGTTCACCCACCGCTAAGCCACCAACCGCGTAGCCATCAAATCCGATCTCGGTTAAGCCTTTCACGGAAACATCACGCAAATCTTCGTAAACACTGCCTTGCACGATACCAAATAGCGAGTTGGTGTTCTCTAATTTGTCGAAATGGTCACGTGAACGCTGCGCCCAACGTAAAGACATCTCCATTGATTTTTTCGCTTCGTCGTGCGTCGCAGGGTACGGCGTACACTCATCGAAAATCATCACAATGTCAGAGCCCAGATCTTTTTGAATTTCCATCGACTTTTCTGCGTCCATGAAAATCTTGTCACCATTTACTGGGTTACGAAAATGCACCCCTTCTTCCGTGATTTTGCGAATATCACCCAAGCTAAACACTTGGAAACCACCAGAATCGGTGAGGATTGGGCCTTGCCAGTTCATAAAATCATGCAAGTCGCCGTGCATTTTCATCACTTCTTGGCCAGGGCGCAGCCACAGGTGAAAAGTATTACCGAGCAAAATTTCTGCGCCCGTCTCTTTTACTTCTTCCGGTGTCATACCTTTTACTGTGCCGTAAGTACCTACAGGCATGAATGCCGGTGTTTGCACTATGCCACGTTCAAAGGTTAATTGCCCACGGCGAGCATTTCCGTTTTTCTTTTTAAGTTCGTATGTTAACTTCACGAAGCCTCCAATGTCAGAGAAACAGTCTGACGTATCATGATTAGGTGCAAGCACCCCTCTAGAGCGGTCGCCAATTCCTAGCGAAAAACGAAGCGGAGCTTCTTCTCCTAGCGTAATGCTAGCACTCGTTAATTGGTGTTCTTGGTGATAAACATCGCATCACCATAACTAAAGAAACGATATTGATGTTTCACGGCATGCGCGTACGCGGCCATAGTATGCTCATAACCTGCAAAAGCGCTGACGAGCATAATCAGTGTCGACTCTGGCAAGTGGAAGTTGGTGATTAAGCAATCCACCAACTGATATTCATAACCAGGGAAGATGAAAATTTCAGTGTCACCGAAAAAAGGAACCAGCTCAGTGCCCTTTTTAAGCGCATCTTGCGCGGCACTTTCCAGTGAGCGCACCGACGTAGTTCCAACAGCGATCACTCGACCACCACGCGCTTTCGTCGCGTTGACGGCATCGACTACCTCTTGTGGCACTTCAACATATTCTGCATGCATATGGTGATCGTGAATATTGTCGACTCGTACTGGCTGGAAGGTTCCAGCACCAACATGCAAGGTTACATAAGCAAATTCGACGCCTTTCGCTTTGATTTGTTCAAGCAGAGCCTCATCGAAATGCAAACCGGCGGTCGGTGCAGCGACAGCTCCCGGTTTTTGGTTGTATACGGTTTGATAACGCTCTTTATCAGCATCTTCATCAGGACGGTCAATGTAAGGCGGCAACGGCATATGACCAATCTCATTTAAGATCTCCAGTACCGTCTTTGACGCTGTAAAACGAATCTCGAACAACGCGTCATGGCGAGCCACCATCTGTGCATGATATTCGTCACGCTCTCCCAAATACAACTCACTGCCCGGTTTTGGCGGCTTAGATGAGCGAACATGAGCTAAAATCGTCTGTTCATCCAACATTCGTTCGACCAATACTTCCAGTTTTCCGCCTGAAGCTTTGCGCCCAAACATGCGAGCCGGGATGACACGTGTATTGTTAAAAACCAATAAATCGCCGGGCTGAACTCGGTCAAGAACGTCTTTAAATGAGCCATCCGCCAGTTCACCGCTGTTACCGTCTAATTGCAGTAAGCGACTCGCCGTACGTTCAGCCGTTGGGTAACGAGCAATCAGCTCATCGGGAAGTTCAAAGTGAAAGTCTGAAACTTGCATAGTTCTTATCTTGTTCGTTTTGAGTGGATGACGTAATTTTTTTAAGCGCCGTAGTATATACGCAAACTGCTTCGCTCGTCAGACCCAGATCTAAATTTAATGTAATTAAACATGAAAATGGCACCCAATCTTTACGCATCAATCAAAGTAAAAATAGCGGGAGCTCTCAGATCTTTTGCGCAGAAAAAACTATAGTTGAATCAGGTCAATAATAAAAAGGAGCTCGTTATGATCAAAATTGAAGACATGATGACTCGCAACCCCCATACCCTGTTGCGTACACACACGTTAGCCGATGCTAAGCACACTATGGAAGCGTTGGATATTCGCCATATCCCTATCGTCGATCCACACAAAAAACTGCTCGGTATCATTACTCATCGAGATATTCTTGCCGCGCAAGAGTCGAGCTTAAAAAACATCCCTGAAGATCAATCATATACACTGACAACGCCGTTATATGAGGTGATGCATACTGAAATTATGACGGTTGACCCACGAGCGGGCTTAAAAGAGAGTGCCATCTACATGCAAAAACATAAAGTAGGCTGCTTACCCGTTGTAGATAAAGGCCAACTAGTGGGCATTATTACTGACACGGACTTTATTGGAGTAGCTGTTACCTTACTTGAGCTACAAGAAGAGAGTGAACCGGACGAAGTCGATATTGATTAACGCTCACTCCCTATATAAGTACCTCACATAAAAAAGAGCGGCTTACGCCGCTCAAAGGTGTTACACAGATAATGATTGGGAAGTATAGCTAATTAAAATTGGTCTTCTTCGGTAGAGCCCGTTAACGCGGTCACGGAAGAGCTGCCACCTTGGATGGTATTGGTCATCCGGTCAAAGTAACCCGTTCCCACCTCTTGTTGGTGTGCAACAAAGGTATAACCTCTTGATGCTGCTTCAAACTCTGGACGCTGAACTTTCTCAACGTAATGACGCATACCTTCGCCTTGCGCGTAAGCGTGTGCTAACTCAAACATGTTGTACCACATGTTATGAATGCCCGCTAAGGTGATGAATTGATATTTGTACCCCATGTCCGACAACTCTTGCTGGAAACGAGCAATGGTGTCTGCGTCCAAGTTTTTCTCCCAGTTGAAAGAGGGAGAACAGTTATAAGCCAGCAGTTGATCTGGGTATTGCGCTAAAATTGCTTCGGCAAATTGGCGCGCTTCATCCAAATCAGGCTTAGCGGTTTCACACCACACGAGATCAGCATACGGCGCATAAGCGAGGCCGCGTGAAATCGCTTGCTCAATCCCAGCATTCACACGGTAGAAACCTTCTTGAGTACGCTCACCCTGAATGAAATCACGATCGTATTCATCACAATCAGAAGTCAGTAAATCGGCCGCATTTGCATCAGTACGAGCAATAACCAGTGTCGTTGTCCCCGCTACATCAGCAGCTAAACGAGCGGCAATCAATTTTTGAACCGCCTCTTGAGTCGGAACTAAAACCTTGCCGCCCATGTGTCCGCATTTTTTTACTGACGCCAACTGATCTTCAAAGTGCACACCGGCCGCTCCAGCTTCAATCATCGACTTCATCAACTCGTAAGCATTGAGTACGCCACCAAAACCGGCTTCAGCATCGGCCACAATCGGTAAGAAGTAATCAATACCACCTTCATCTTCCGGTGATTTTCCGGCCGCCCACTGAATTTGATCGGCACGACGAAACGAGTTGTTGATGCGCTTGACCACCGATGGAACAGAATCGACTGGATAGAGTGATTGGTCTGGGTACATGGTGGAAGCGGTGTTGTTGTCTGCCGCTACTTGCCAGCCGGAGAGATAAATCGCCTCAATTCCCGCTTTGGCTTGTTGTACCGCTTGGCCACCTGTCAATGCACCCAAACAGTTCACATAACCTTTTTTGGCACTGCCGTTAACCAGTGACCACAATTTATCAGCGCCACATTGGGCCAAGGTGTTGGCTGGAGTGATTGAACCGCGCAGGTCAACCACTTCAGCAGCAGTATAAGTACGCTTTACATTTTTCCAGCGTGGGTTGGTTGCCCAATCTTTTTCTAGAGCTTCGATTTGTTGGCGGCGAGTTAATGTCATGGTCTATCCCTCTTATTTTGATGCGCAAGCGCACTGTCATCCTTTTCTCAGCAGTACGACCTATTCTGCTTTCGAAAACAGCTTCACGTTATTGGTTGTCAGTAATTGGTTATTGGTTATTGGTTATTGGTTATTGGTTATTAGATATTGGTTATTAGATATTGGTTATTAGATATTGGTTTTAAATCTCATCAATCTAGGTAGTCATAACCCGGAACGGTGAGAAAATGAGTCAGCTCATCGCTGGTAGTTAAGCGAGCCATCAATTGTGCCGCTTCGCTAAATCGTCCTTGTGCAAATCGCTGCGTGCCGATTTCCTGTTTCACGACTTCAATTTCTTGCGCAAGATACTGCTCAAAAAGCGCTTTGGTCACAATCTGACCGTTATCCAAGGCTTTTCCATGCTTGATCCATTGCCATATTGACGCTCGAGAAATCTCTGCGGTCGCCGCATCTTCCATCAAACCATAAATGGGGACACAGCCATTACCGGAGATCCATGCTTCGATGTACTGAAGTGCAACTCGAATATTATGACGCATGCCATGTTCGGTACGTTCCCCTTCACACGGGGTCAACAGCTCATTGGCATGAATCGGCGCATCAGACAGACGCGTAACATCTAATTGGTTACAACGTTCGCCAAGTACTTGGTCAAAGACCGCTTTTGCCGTATCCGCTAAACCGGGATGGGCAACCCAAGTACCGTCATGACCATTATTGGCTTCGAGTAATTTATCGTGATGAATTTTATCGAGAACCAACTGATTTTCTTGGGGATCTTTAGCTGGAATGAACGCGGCCATACCGCCCATCGCAAATGCGCCACGCTTATGACAGGTGTAGATCAGTAAGCGTGAATAGGCGTTAAGAAACGGCTTTTCCATTGTGACAACTTGGCGATCGGGTAGCACCCGATCCGGATAATTTTTCAATGTCTTGATATAACTGAAAATGTAATCCCAGCGGCCACAATTTAAGCCGACAATGTGTTCTTTAAGCGAGAACAATATTTCGTCCATCTCGAACACAGCAGGTAAGGTTTCAATCAATACGGTGGCTTTAATGGTGCCAGTTTCTAACCCAAAATACTCTTCGGTAAAATGGAAAACGTCACTCCACCACTTTGCTTCTTGATAGGCCTGAAGTTTTGGAAGATAAAAATAAGGGCCGCTGCCTTTTTTAAGCAATGATTTATAGTTGTTGTAAAAGTAGAGTGCAAAATCAAACAGCGAACCCGGAATACTTTGCCCTGCATATTTAACATGCTTTTCTTTAAGGTGCAGACCCCGTACCCGACAAATGAGCACCGCTGGGTTATCTTTAAGCTGGTAGCACTTACCATTGTCAGGGTTGGTATAGCTAATGGTTCCTTCAATGGCATCACGCAAATTGACTTGCCCATCCAGCACTTTATCCCATGCTGGTGACATCGAATCCTCAAAATCCGCCATGAACACTTTGACGTTAGCATTCAATGCATTGATCACCATTTTTCGGTCGGTTGGCCCCGTAATCTCCACTCGACGATCTTGTAAATCGTGTGGGATACCGAGAATTTTCCAGCTTCCTTCGCGAATATCTTGCGTATCCTTGAGAAAATCCGGCAGTTCTCCGTTATCAATACGTGTTTGTCGCTCTTCTCGAGCATCCAGCAGCGAATCAACACGGCTTGCAAATTTAGCACACAGAGTGGACAAGAAGATTTGGGCTTCTGAAGGGAAAATAGCGTGGTGATGTGAGCCAACGGCACCAACAACCTCAAGCTTGGCTTCGTGGTGTTCTTTACTGAGTACTAACTCTGTTTCTGGGGTCTGTGCAAACATAACGTTCTTCCTTAAACCATTCCAACTACATTTGTAATTTAAAAACTACAAATTCAAATGCTCATTTTTTGCTATCCACTGACTTATCTCTACCGATACTTTCTCTCAGCCAATCCAATATTTCAAGCCTAACCAAGCTAGACATAAGTCTTACAAAACCTTATTAAACCTTACATCAACTCATCATTCAGCAAAAGAGCCAAAGTTAATAAAAGGTTAAAAACAAAGTTTTATCCCGTTTCAAACCCATGTTTGATTTTCCTGCCAAATGTGAAAGTTGTTACGTTATTTAATTACACAACTCAAAAAGGCAGATTTTAGTTTTAAACAGACGTTCGAAATGATGTCAGACGCAGTAAGGCTTGAATTTACGACTAACCGAGCGAGACAGATGCCTTATTTTTAAACGCAAGAGAAAATAGGATGTGTAAAATTGTGGCTGTAAATATTTTTGATTTTATGAAAACTTCATCAAGAATTGTTTGTAAAATTTTACAAGTTTAAAAACACTAACAGAATAAAAAACTAAAAAAAGCCACGTTTAAAGTGACTTTTTGATTTTTTAGGCCAAAGAAAGAGTAAGACTAATCGCTAAAGTAAACCAGAAACCACATCCGCTAACTGCTTAAAAGTGTGAGTTCGCGATGAACTTGGCCGCCAGACTAAACCAATCTCTCGATACGCTTGCTGGCCAGGAGGCTCGATGACCACTAAATTTTGGTTTTCAACTAAGCCATGATTGATTGCCATTTGTGGAATGAAAGTCGTCCCTAAACCATTGGCAACCATCTGCACTAAGGTGTGTAAACTGGTTGCGGTAAATGGATTAATTTTCTCTTTGGCGGTTAACTTGCAAGCCGACACAGCATGATCCGTTAAACAGTGCACATTTTCGAGCAAAAACACCGATTCATCAGGCAGGTCAGCATACTTGATTGGCATACGGATGCTATCCATTTGATGGCGGCTGATCACCATTTTGAATGGATCAATCCCCACGACTCGGCTCTCCATTTTGCCGATATCGACAGGCAAAGCCAAAATCAACACATCAAGCTCACCATGGCGCAGTGCAGCCAAAAGGTTCGTCGTCGTATCTTCTCGCAATAATAAGTTCAACTTAGGAAAGCGGACATTCACTTCTTGCACTAAATCACACAGTAAAAATGGAGCAATGGTTGGAATGCAACCTAACTTAAGTTGCCCCTGCATCTCATCGCCTTGACAAACCTTGCCGAGTTCCACTAAATCTTGCCCTTTGGCAAGCAATTCTCTTCCTTGGCTAACAACCAGCTCTCCTGCTTGAGTAAACACTAACGGAGCTTTCTTGTCCTTTTCATAAAGCGGGCAGCCTATTAATTCCTCTAAATTTTGGATCCCTTTACTTAGGGTAGATTGACTAACAAAACAACGTTCAGCGGCATCACTAAAATGTCGTGTTTCGTGGAGTGTTACTAAATAATGCAACTGCTTCAAACTAGGCCATTTATTCATCGTTCTACTATTATCTTATTTTGTGTGCCGTTTCTGATTTCGCCATTAGAACTCATCGTTTTTTTCGATGAGACTAATCTATTTATTTCGCTTTTTACTATCCTACAATCTGTACTATAGTTTGTCTCGTTCAAAAACGGACTAGGCCAGTACTCATCACTGGTTTGGAACTAAATCTCATTCTTAGGAGCAAAAAAATGGTACTAGTTGGTCGTAAAGCCCCTGATTTTACTGCAGCAGCTGTTCTTGGTAACGGTGAAATCGTTGATAGCTTCAACTTCGCAGAATTTACTAAAGGTAAGAAAGCGGTTGTTTTCTTCTACCCACTAGACTTCACTTTCGTTTGCCCATCAGAGCTTATCGCTTTTGACAAACGCTTCGAAGATTTCCAAGCGAAAGGCGTTGAAGTAATCGGTGTATCTATCGATTCTCAATTCTCTCACAACGCATGGCGTAACACCGCTATCGAAAACGGCGGTATTGGCCAAGTGAAATACCCGCTAATCGCTGACGTGAAGCACGAAATCTGTAAAGCGTACGATGTTGAGCACCCAGAAGCCGGCGTTGCTTTCCGTGGTTCTTTCCTCATCGACGAAGATGGTCTTGTACGTCACCAAGTTGTCAACGACCTACCACTAGGCCGTAACATCGACGAAATGCTACGTATGGTTGATGCGCTTAACTTCCACCAAAAGAATGGTGAAGTGTGCCCAGCACAGTGGGAAGAAGGTAAAGCCGGTATGGATGCATCTCCAAAAGGTGTTGCAGCATTCCTAGCTGAGCACTCAGACGACCTAGGCAAGAAATAATTCTCCTTAGCCCGCGCTCAACTCGGGTCAATGGTTGGACATATAATAAAGCGTAAAACGCATCGCCAATCAGTTAAGAAGTAAAGTCCTTATCCAAGCCCAAAGCTAACGCTTTGGGCTTTTTCGTTGTCGTTCATTTAGCGAAAATGAGGCAGCATTGGTTGGTAAACTTTACCCCTATTTCTCACCTCAATCACACTGACGTCACTACTCTAACTTGCTAACATTAACCAAATTTTTCCAGCAGGATTTTGCTATGAATATTCAAGTTGAAGTGTGTATTGATAATATTGAATCGCTACACAACGCCATTAAAGGCGGGGCTACTCGCATTGAATTGTGTTCGTCGCTCGCATTGGGTGGACTGACGCCCAGCTTTGGTTTAATGAAAAAGGCCGCGCAAATTTCGAGCGTTCCTGTTTATGCGATGATTCGTCCACGTCAAGGAGACTTTCTTTATGATCAGGATGATCTCGATTCGATGTTGATCGATATCGAGATGGCAAAACAGGCGGGACTAGACGGCATCGTCTTTGGTATTTTGAATCCAAATCGCACCATCAACCTTGAAGCAAGCTTACTGATGATGCAAGCCGCGCAAGGGCTGGGTACCACTTTCCACCGTGCGATTGATCAATGCCACAGCTATGAACAAGCGATTGAAGACATTGCAAAATTAGGGTGTGAGCGTGTACTTACTTCAGGGTTAGCGCCAGATGCCTATGCTGGACGAGCCGTAATTGCACACATGGTGAAACTGGCGAATGGTCGATTCTCTATTATGGCTGGGGCTGGCTTAAACGCATCAAACGTGGCTGACATTATCCGTGAAACGGGCATCACTGAAGTGCATTTGTCCGGCAAAACCACGCGTGCAAGTAGCATGGATATGATCGCCAATGCGGTGAAAATGGGCCAAGAGTCTGTCGATGACACCCTCATCCCAATTACCGATCCGGCTAAAATCCAAGAGGTATTACGCCAGCTTTCTTAACTTCGGCGACCGTTATGTCTTGATGTAAGGTGAATCACTTTCCTTCACCTTACTTTACCCAAAAGGCTATTTGAGGATGTCATCAATCGATTGTTTACCTAAGTGGCGCACATCCTTACCTTTAACAAAATAGATGATGTATTCGCAAATATTCTGGCAGCGATCACCAACACGTTCGATGGCTCGTGCAGACCACATGACTTGTAATATATGTGGGATATTTTTAGGGTCTTCCATCATATAGGTCATCAGTTGGCGGATCACTGCTTCATATTCGGCATCCAGCTTGTCATCCAAGCGGTACACTTCAGCAGCCGATTCAAGATCCATCCGCGCAAACGCATCCAACACTTGGTGCAACATTGCAATGGCTTGCCGGCATAAGGGTTCAAGAGAAACTCGAAATTTGCTCTCTTTAGGTGAAGGGCTTTCGATAGTGACGTAGGCAATTTTGGTGGCAACATCACCAATTCGTTCAAGGTCGGTAATGGTTTTGATGATCGCCATGATCAAGCGCAGATCCTTGGCTGTCGGTTGTCGCTTAGCGATAATACGCGTGCAAGCCTCATCAATAGAGACTTCCATCGCATTCACTTTGTGATCATCCCGAACGACTTTTCTGGCCAGATCGGCATCATCTTTATGCAATGCTTGCATCGCAAAAGAGAGTTGTTGCTCCACCAGCCCGCCCATCGTCAATACATGAGTGCGAATCGATTCAAGTTCAACATTGAACTGTCCTGAAATGTGGCGACCTAGATGCATCATCGTTCCTTTTGAATATCGCTATTGACGAAAGTATTAACCATATCGACCAGTAATATAGTCTTCCGTTTGTTTTTTCAATGGGGAGGTGAAAATAGAGTCAGTATCCGCATACTCAATCAATTTCCCCATATGGATAAAAGCCGTATGATCGCTCACTCTTGCCGCTTGTTGCATGTTATGCGTCACAATCACCACTGTGTATTTGGTTTTGAGATCGTTAATCAACTCTTCGATGGTCAAAGTAGAAATAGGGTCTAACGCGGACGTTGGCTCATCAAGCAACAGCACCTCTGGCTCAATAGCAATCGCTCTGGCGATCACTAAGCGTTGCTGCTGCCCACCCGAAAGGCCAAATGCATTTTCATGTAGGCGATGCTTCACTTCATCCCATAACGCAGCGGCTCTTAAAGCTCGCTCAACGGAGTCATCTAAAGTACGGCTATTTTTAATTCCCTGTAGACGAAGCCCATACACTACGTTTTCATAAATGGATTTCGGAAATGGGTTGGGTCGTTGGAATACCATCCCCACTCGGCGGCGCAACGTGGCAACATCCACATCTGGGTGATAGACGTTTCTACCATGAAGTTTGACTTCACCTTCAACTCGACACCCTTCGACCAGATCGTTCATCCGGTTAATACAGCGCAGTAAGGTTGATTTACCACAACCGGAAGGGCCGATAAACGCCGTTACTTGTCCTTTGGGAATACGCATTGAGATATGGCTCAGCGCACAAGTCTGTTTATAGAACAGATTCAGATCTTCAATCGCAATCGCCGTTTGTTGATCGCTCAGATTATTAACATCTAACGGGGCGTGATAACCCAAAGTTTGATTGATGGAAAACATAATTAATCTTGCCCTAACGTTCGATACTTCTCACGCAAGTTATTGCGGATACTGATGGCCGTTAAATTCAGTGCCACAATCACTGTCACCAATAAAAATGAAGTGGCGTACACCAGTGGCCTAGCCGCTTCGATGTTGGTCGTTTGGAAACCAACATCGTAAATATGAAAACCTAAGTGCATGAATTTTCGCTCAAGATGTACAAAGGGAAATTCGCCATCTACAGGAAAACTTGACGCCAGTTTGACCACACCCACCAGCATCAAAGGGGCAACCTCACCCGCGGCTCGCGCAATGGCGAGAATAAGCCCAGTAATAATCGCAGGGCTTGCCATCGGCAATACTATGCGCCAAATCGTCTCAAAATGGGTAGCGCCCAATGCTAACGAGCCATGGCGTACTGCGCTGGGAATCCGTGTTAACCCTTCTTCAGTCGTTACAATCACTACGGGTAGAGTTAACACGGCTAATGTGAGCGCCGACCACAGTAATCCAGGCGTGCCAAAAGTAGGGGCCGGTAACCTTTCGCTATAGAGTAGCGTATCAATCGATGAGCCTATGGTGTAAACAAAAAAACCCAGACCAAACACCCCATAAACAATCGATGGCACACCAGCAAGGTTGATAACCGCAACACGAATGATACGAGTAAACAGATTCTCTTTTGCGTATTCATGCAGATAAATAGCCGCCACAACACCAAGTGGCATGACGATAATCGACATCAACAACACCAACAGCACGGTACCAAAGATGGCTGGAAATACGCCGCCTTCAGAGTTCGATTCGCGGGGATCTTCTGATAGGAAGAGCCACACCTGCTTTCCCCACTGGACCAATTTTTGCGCCAAAGTCATATCATTGGGATACCAAATATCGAGAATTTGGCTAAGTGGAATCGCCACTCGTTGCCCACTCATCTCTTCAACAATCAACGACGGCCCATTCATTTGCTGGCGCAGCGCATCTAACTTTTGTTCGGCAATAGCTAATTGGCTATCCCAATCCTGCTTTTTATGAAAATAGTGCTCTAAATAGGTTCGTTCTAGCTTTCCATTGAGTTCTTTACGACGCTTCTCTAAACGTAATTTTTCGGCGGCAAAGCCAATGACTCGGATCTCTTGGTCAATCACATCGTCCATTTGCTCTCTCAATAACGTGACATCCTGCATTCCTGCAGCGAGCATGGTTTGAACATCCGAACTCTCGCTTCCATCGGTTTGCACATAAGCAATCGGCTTGCCATAAAACTGTCCGTTACTCTTACGTTCTATTACCGCCCACCCGCTAGGCATTTGTTTATCCGACAGTTTAACATCCAGTATCGAGACAAAGTCCGCATGATTTCGCTCTCGGTTAGCGACTTTGATACTGAGCCGCTTCACTTGCCCAGCATCCAGTATGGCTTTGGGCCACGTAATATCTAACGCTCTTAAGTGTGTTAATGGCACATTTTCCTCAGAGTAGAGCTGACCAACCAGTGCTTGTCCCTCTTGAGTTTGCCATTGATAAAGTGGCGTCGGCCAAAAATAGGTTAATCCTTTCCAACCAATAAACAGGAGCAAGCCCAATACCGAAATCAGGCTGATGCTGACAGCACCGCCTGTTAACCATATCCAAGGTGAACCTGATTGAAACCACTTAAACATTTATGATGATTTTTCCCAATTGATTACAAAGCACCTTGATTACAAAGCGCGATATTTGGCACGCAACCTTTGTCTGACCCATTCAGCAATCGAGTTGACACAAAAGGTGAACATGAGTAGCAATAGTGCCGCTAAAAAAAGCAACCGATAATGGGAGCTCCCCACTTCCGACTCTGGTAACTCAACCGCAATCGTTGCCGATAAGGTGCGCATCCCTTCTAAAATATTCCAATCTAAAATAGGTGTATTACCCGTCGCCATAAGAACGATCATTGTTTCTCCGACGGCTCGCCCCAAACCCATCATGATCGCCGAGAATATGCCAGGACTTGCCGTTAACAACACCACTTTGGTTAATGTCTGCCAAGGTGTTGCGCCTAATGCTAATGACCCATCAGAAAGATGTTTAGGTACGGAAAAGATCGCATCTTCCGCAATAGTGAAAATGGTTGGAATGACGGCAAAGCCCATAGCAAAACCAACCACCAGCGCATTACGCTGATCAAAATCGATGCCGTTTTGCGCGAGATAAATCTGAATATCGCCATCAAATAGCCAAGCTTCAATTTGGCTGCTATGCGAAAAGATAACGACTGCACTAACGACTAATACGGGGATTAGTATCAATGCGTGCCACCCATTTGAAAAATTTCGCACCCACGCTCTCGGTAATAGGTGCCAACCTAGTCCAACGAGTAACATCACAATGGGTAAAAATAGCAGCAACGCTCCGACCGCCGCGAGATGGCTTTCAATTAATGGCGCAAACCACAACCCCGCTAAAAAACCAATAATGACGGTTGGTAACGCTTCCATCAATTCAATCGACGGCTTCACCACTCGGCGCATTCTCGGTGACATAAAATAAGCCGTGTAAATCGCGCCAAACACCGCAATCGGTATCGCAAATAACATTGCGTATGCTGCGGCCTTAAGAGTGCCAAAGGCTATCGGTACTAGGCTAAACTTAGGCTCAAATTCATCGTTCGCTGACGTCGATTGCCACACATATTGAGGCTCTGGATAACTTTCGTACCACACTTTTTGCCACAATGATGAGAGTGATATTTCAGGATAATCATTATCCACTTTTGCCACGCTGATCTTCTGCTCGCTCAACGTAGCGAGATAAAGCTCATTATTGGACATGGCGGCTAATTGAGGGGCTTTGTTGTACATCCTCTCAAACAACACCAGTTTTTCACTGGTCGTATAGTGACTTTGGATTGTGCCATTAGGGTAGAAACTGTAGAAACCTTTGCGATAAGTATCCGGCAGTAACAGCGTCACCTGCGGCGCTAATTTAAACTTACGAATCTGAGTCAGTTGACGTTCTTCATTTTGCAGCACATCAAACCATTGTGACACTAAGCCGTTACGGTGAGTCACCAGTAGCGAATAAGCACCGGACAATAAGTTGATTTGTGTCACGGCTCGATCAGAATTACCTTGGCTTAAATCAACCACTTCTCGCACGAAATAACCTTGACGACTCTTAACTGCAACAACCAATTCGGACCCTGAGCGAAGATAAAGCGTTTTACCATCTGGCGTAAAAAGCAATTGGTCCAAAGAAGGAAATGAGCCTTGAAACACAAAGCGCTGAATTGACTCGACGTTATCACTCGCCAAGGTTTGTACTATCACTTCATCATTGTCGAGATAAGAAGCAAAGAAAATAAGCTCATCGGTAACGGAAAAGGCAAACTGGCGCAATGTTTGCGCTTTATGAGTCAGCCGAAAGGTAGAGGGTAAACTGACGCGCTCAAGATAAGGAGAAAACTGACGACCTTCCACGCTATGCAGATAACTGAATTTAGGGCGAGCAATAAAGACCTCTCCCGCCACATTGCTAGCGGCAAACCACCCATCCAGCGGGGGAGCTTGGCTAAAAAGATCAACGCGAATCGGGAGATGATCCGACCACAATGCGTGTTCCGTTTTGCCGTCCAAGGGCCAAAAGTTCATGCTGCCGTCAAGGTCAACAACAAAAGCATTCTCACCGTATTCATCTATGGCCAAAAATTGAGGATTGGATGTACTTACACTCACTTGCGCCACGTTACTTTCAATTTTTGCACTACCAAAAAGAGGGAAAACAACCATCGCAAGATAGACAAAAATCAGCACTAAAGCGCCAAGCACACTCACGCCACCAAAACTCACTGCAAGGCGAACCAAACGATCTTTTATAAGCCGTTTTCTGTCACGTTCCTTCAATGAAAATTCACTTGGTGCCATCAATCTCTCTACTCTTTTTTTTGTCTGCGTATAATATGTAATTTTCGTGACAAGTATATTACAACTCGCAATAAACGACTGAAAATAAAACAACTATACTCAAGTTCTGCGCTTGAAATAAAAATGTCACATAAAAGGCATAATTTGCATGAACATCAATACCCGAATTGATTGCTGTGCAGGATCGCACATCAACATGCAGAGGGTGAATCATTTAAAACGTCAATGAGTAAAAAGGTAACATGAATGAGTACGGACAAGTTGTATGTCGACAAGGAATTGAGCTGGCTTTCATTTAATGAACGCGTATTGCAAGAAGCCGCAGATAAGACCGTGCCTTTAATCGAAAGAATACGATTTTTAGGTATTTTTTCTAACAATTTGGATGAGTTCTATAAAGTTCGCTTTTCTGATGTAAAACGGCAAATTTTGATCAACCGCGAACGTGGTGGTAACGATACTACCAAGCATTTGCTGACACGAATGCAAAGTAAGGCGTTCAAACTCAACCAAGATTTCGACAATCTCTATAATGAGCTGATTTTAGAAATGGCACGTCGCCGTATCTTCTTGGTTAATGAAACGCAGTTGGATGAGACTCAAAAAAAATGGATCACTAAGTATTTCCATAAAGAAGTGCGCCCGCATATTACACCGCTGCTCATGACTGACGACATTGATGTCATGCAATTTTTGAAAGATGAATACGCCTACATTGCCGTTGATCTCAAACACAATGACCGCAGCCAATATGCGCTGATTGAAATCCAGACAGACCACCTACCGCGCTTTGTCATGGTGCCGGAGCAAAATGGCAAACGCCGCAAAACCATCATCTTATTGGACAACATCATTCGCCACTGTCTCGATGAGATTTTCCGCGGATTTTTTGACTATGAAGAGCTCACGGGTTACGCGATGAAAATGACACGTGATGCGGAATATGACTTGCGACGGGAAGTCGAATACAGTTTGTTAGAACAGATGTCAGAAGGGTTGAATCAACGCTTAAGTGCTATGCCCGTACGCTTTGTTTATGAACGTGAAATGCCGACAAAAATGCTTAAATTCTTGTGCGAAAAACTCAAAATATCGCACTATGATAGCCTGCTTCCTGGTGGTCGTTACCATAACTTTAAAGATTTTATTGGGTTCCCAAACGTGGGGCGTGACTATTTAGAAAACAAGCCGCTACCACCCATGCAATGTGCTGACTTTGAAGGTTTTGCCAATGCATTTGATGCGATTCGCGCTCAGGATATTCTACTTCACTATCCTTACCACTCATTTGAACACATTACCGAGTTGGTAAGGCAAGCCTCGTTTGATCCCAAAGTGATCAGCATCAAAATCAATATTTATCGTGTTGCCAAAGATTCTCGCTTAATGAATTCGCTCGTCGATGCAGTACACAATGGCAAACGAGTGGTGGTAGTGGTTGAGTTACAAGCACGGTTTGATGAAGAAGCCAACATTGAATGGTCCCGTATTTTAACCGAAGCGGGGGTCCAAGTAATTTTTGGTGCCCCCGGACTAAAAATTCACTCTAAGTTACTGCTGATTAGCCGCAAAGAACAGGATAGCATCGTTCGCTACGCACACATCGGCACGGGCAACTTCCATGAAAAAACCGCCCGTATCTATACGGACTTTTCACTACTAACCGCCGACAATGAAATTGCTACCGAAGTACGAAACGTGTTTGGCTATATTGAAAACCCTTACCGCCCAGTTAAATTTAGCCATCTCATTGTGTCGCCAAGAAACTCTCGTATTCAGCTTTATCGATTAATCGACAGTGAAATCGCCAATGTGAAACTTGGTAAAAAAGCCGCAATCACTTTAAAGTTAAATAACTTAGTGGATAAAGGGTTGATCAATAAACTGTATGGTGCGAGTAGCGCGGGCGTACAAATTAAGATGATCGTCCGGGGCATGTGTTCACTGGTTCCGGGAATTGAGGGCGTGAGTGACAATATCAAAATCATCAGCATCGTTGATCGCTTTTTGGAGCACCCTCGTGTCATTATTACGCACAATGATGGCAACCCGCTGGTGTATATCTCCTCTGCCGATTGGATGACGCGCAATATCGATCATCGTATCGAAGTAACCACACCAATTCGTGACCCACGTTTGAAACAGCGTATGATTGACATAATGAATTTACAATTTACCGATACAGTGAAAGCGCGATGGATAGACAAAGAGATGAGCAATAATTATGTAGAACGTGGTAACCGTAAAAAAGTGCGTTCGCAATTTGCCATCTACGACTATCTTAAGAATGTAGAAAGACAGACCAGAAAGAGCAAAGAACCCTTACATGACAATCAACCCAACTAATACTATTCGCGATATTGCGGCCATCGATTTAGGCTCTAACAGCTTTCATATGGTGGTGGCCAAAGTCGTCGATCAAAATCTGCAACTGGTGAGCCGTCATAAGCAACGTGTACGCTTGGCGGCTGGGTTAGATGAACAAAAAAATTTGGATGCCGATGCCATAGAGCGAGGACTTGAATGCTTAGCAATGTTTGCCGAGCGGCTACAAGGTTTTGAACCTGAAAACGTTCGCATCGCGGCCACGCATACGCTGCGTCAAGCCAATAATGCTCATACATTCTTGCAACTAGCCAAACAGGTACTGCCTTTCCCTATTGAAATCATTCCCGGAGTCGAAGAGGCACGCTTAATTTATTTAGGCGTGGCGCATACTCAACCTCAAGCAGCGTCTATGTTGGTGGTGGATATCGGTGGCGGCAGTACCGAAATGGTGATTGGTCAAGGGTTTGAACCAGATCTAATCAACAGTAAACAAATGGGATGTGTCAGCTATACCAACCGTTATTTCGCGGATGGTAGGCTTTCAAGCAGAAACTTCGCTCATGCGATATTAGCCGCCGAGCAAAAAATCGAATCTATTGCGGCGAAATATCGCAAAAAAGGGTGGGAAGTCGCCTTCGGCTCGTCAGGAACCATCAAAGCCATTCACGAAGTACTGATTGGTTTGGGCTTTGATGATGGCATCATCACGCTTGAGCGAGTCAATAAACTCATTGAAAAACTCTGTGAATGGCAAAGTATTGATGAGATCGAACTCAGCGCGTTGACTGACGATAGAAAACCCGTTTTTGCTGCGGGAGTTGCCATTTTAAGCGCGGTTTTAAAATCGCTGCGTGTGAAAGAGATGCATTTTTCTGATGGTGCATTACGAGAAGGCTTACTTTATGAGATGGAAGATCGGTTCAAATATTCCGATATCCGTTTACGCACTACTGAAAACCTCGCGATGAAGCATCTGGTAGACTTGGAGCATGCCGCTAAAGTAAAAGGTCACGCGAAAGAGTTCCTACAAAATGTAGCCTCAGAGCTGGGATTAAAAAAAGGCAGCGAACTGTTTGATCTTTTGGAATGGGGAGCGTTATTGCATGAAGTGGGTTTGAGCATCAGCTTACAAGGCTTTCATCGGCACTCTGCTTATATCTTGCGTCACACCAACATGCCCGGTTTTAACAGCGAACAGCAACAGGTACTGTCGACCTTAGCGCGCTTTCAACGCAAATCCCTCAAGCTGCAAGAAATGAATGATTTCACCTTGTTTAAGAAAAAGCACATTATTGGCCTCATTCGCGTGCTGCGTTTAGCGATTGTTGTCAATAGCCAGCGTAATGATGATCCTCTTCCTGAGCTAACACTTAGCGCAAAGGATGATGAATGGAAGCTGGAATGTGAAGATGCCCACTGGTTGGAAAACAACAAATTATTACATGCGGATCTTATTTGTGAACAACAGCATTGGCGAAGTGTCGGTTGGCAACTCAATTTTTGATTTGAGCAGTTGGATTTGATAAAAAAATAGCGAGCGTTTAGCTCGCTATTTTATGCCCACTTTAGCGAGTTCTTGCAGAGCAAACTCGGCACTGACAGGCACATAACCATCTTTCCCAACAATCGCTTGTCCTTGCTTAGAAAAAATGAAACGGATAAATTCTCGCTGCATGGGTGGCAGATCCTGATTAGGGTGTTTATTCACATACACATACAAATAGCGAGATAACGGATAAGCACCTGATAGAATATTTTCATAACTTGCGGCAATAAACTGATCGCCTTGTTTGGCTATCGGAATCAATTTCACACCAGAAACCTGATAACCAACACCAGAATAACCGATAGTATTGATCGATGAAGCAACCGATTGTACAACCGATGCCGATCCCGGCTGCTCGTTTACTCCCTTTTTGAAATCGCCACCACACAGTGCGTTTTGTTTGAAATAGCCATAAGTTCCCGACACCGAATTTCGGCCAAACAGTTGAATTCCCCGCTTGGCCCAATCCTCATCAATGCCCAATTGCGCCCAAGTATTAGTCGGTTGTGTTGCACCGCAGCGTAACGTGGATGAGAAAATACTGTCTAATTGAGTAAAATTAAGCCCTTTGATTGAATTATCTCGATGTACAAAAATACCAATGGCATCTATCGCAACCCGCAATGCCGTCGGCTTATAACCGTGAGCGCGTTCAAATGCTTCAATCTCACGACCACGCATCGGGCGACTCATTGGGCCAAATTGCGCCGTTCCTTCAGTTAAAGCAGGAGGCGCAGTGGAAGAACCTGAGGCTTGTACTTGAGCATTGATATTTGGGTAAATTGTCTTAAACTCTTCAACCCACAGCGTCGTCATTCCTGCCAGTGTGTCTGACCCCACCGATAGCAGACTACCTACAACACCGTTAGTTTTGGAGTAATCCACGAGTGGCTGAGCGCTCACGGCGTTCGTGGTAACCAGCAAATAAAAACAGAGAAAGGCTGTAAATATGCGATGTCTCATGACGACACAACCAAACGTTTAGGCAAAATAAAAGAGAATTTGCTGCCAACGCCCACTTCACTGTGAATCTGCAAATGCGTGTCATGATGTGACAATGCATGCTTAACAATCGCGAGCCCAAGCCCACTTCCTCCGGTATCTCGCGAACGAGCTTTATCGACACGATAAAAACGTTCCGTTAAACGATGTAAATGCTGTGGCTCGATCCCTTCCCCTTTATCCACCACGTCTAAACAAGCACCTTGCGCGTTTTGATACCAACGCACATTAATTTCCGCTCCTGGAGGCGTATATTTGACAGCGTTATAAATAAGGTTTGATATAGCACTGCGTAGTTGATCTTCATCGGCCAATACTTTAAGTCGCTTATCGACATCAAAATGCAGTCGGTGATGATGATCACCACTTAAACTGATCGCTTCTTTTTCAAGTACTTCCAACATAGCCGGAACATCAACCACTTCATCCAGCTCATGCATCGGCGCCGCTTCAATTTTTGACAACGTCAGCAGTTGATTGACTAAACTGTTCATGCGGTTTAACTGTTCAGTCATCACTCCATGTGCCTTGGGCCACATCGGCCCTACCAGCATGTCAGGGTCTTCTGTCATCTCAAGATACCCTTGCAGCACCGTCATTGGGGTTCTCAGTTCATGAGAAACGTTAGCAAAGAAATTTCGGCGCATGCCTTCTAACTGTTTCAACTGAGTGACATCACGCACAACCATCAAATGCTCACCTTCTGTGTAAGGCACAATACGCAGCTCTAACATACGCTCAACATTAAGTGGAGAGCGCATTTCAAGTGGTTCTGTGAAATCATCTTTTTGCAGATATTTGATAAAATCAGGGGTGCGCAATAAATTTGAGATAGGTTGACCTGCATCGTCTGGCCAGCGAAAACCGAGTAGGTGCTGTGCAAGTCGGTTACACCAAACAATGTTCCCTTCATCACGAAACACCACCACCGCATCGGGTAGCGACTCAGCCCCGTTACGAAAGCGGCGGATCAAATTGGTCAGTTCTTTGCGTTTTTTACGTTGGCGTTGCTGTAAACGATAAATCCCATTAAACAGGTATTCCCAATTTCCAGTCCCAGAAGGCGGCGTTAAACGTTTTTCATCCCACAACCAAGCCGACAAGCGCATTTGGTTATGCAAATGCCAAATTAATTGCAACGCCGTAGCCGCTAGCAGCAGCCAAGCCATATGGCCAAAGATCCAGCCAACGACAATCCAAGGAGAGTAAAAAAAAGCCAGCTCCCAAGCCAGCCTTTTCCACGTTAAACGTTCAACCATTTCGTACCTTAATTAATCCTTTATGTTCTGGATGAAAAGCGATAGCCGGCACCACGCACTGTTTGAATTAATTTATCATGGCCAGCCTCTTCTAACGCTTTTCTCAGACGGCGTATATGAACATCGACAGTGCGGTCTTCAACATAAACGTTGGTACCCCACACATTGTTCAATAACTGTTCACGGCTATAGACGCGTTCTTGATGCGTCATAAAGAAGTGTAGCATTTTGAATTCCGTCGGCCCCATCTCTAAGGCATTATCATTAGCCGTTACTCGATGAGAGACAGGATCTAACTTCAATCCTTGCACGTCGATCGCATCTTCCAGTGCTGTCGGTGTGACGCGCCGGATAACTGCTTTCAAACGAGCGACCAACTCTTTAGGCGAAAAAGGTTTGGTTATGTAATCATCCGCACCCACTTCAAGGCCGCGAACTTTATCTTCTTCTTCACCACGGGCGGTTAACATCACAACCGGAATGTTGCGTGTTAATTCTTCACGCTTCATATGCTTAATAAAGTTGATACCACTCCCGCCGGGCAACATCCAATCTAATAACACAAGATCGGGAAAGGGTTCAGCCAGTTTACTCACCGCCGTGTCGTAATCTTCCGCTTCAACAGCTTGATAACCTTTTTGTTCAAGCACGAAACACAACATTTCGCGAATGGGTGCTTCGTCTTCAACAACCAGAATCCTTCTAGACATTTGAATAACCTTTCTATGTAATCAACGCTATGCATTATGGGAAACAATTATGACACTTTTGTGACCTTTGCAAACAATTTTTCATATAAGTTTCTTATCAAGTTCATGATTATATTTTGAAATTGATTTAAGACTTTAGCTTTCAAATCCCCTATCATGTTGCGTCTTCTAATTAAGTAAGAGAAAGAATATGTGGTTTAAAAACTGTATGGTTTATCGTGTTAATCGCGATGTAGAATTCAACGCCGATCAGCTCGAAAAACAACTGGCCGAATTTCGTTTTACGCCATGCGGCAGCCAAGATAAGCAAAAATTTGGTTGGGTTAACGCAATGGGTAAACACGGCGACATGATGACCCACGTTTCTGAAGACCGTATTCTGATCTGCGCGAAAAAAGAAGAAAAGATGTTACCTGCTTCGGTCATTAAAGATTCTTTGAATGCCAAAGTTGAAGCGATGGAAGTGGAAGAAGGGCGACCTCTCAAGAAAAAGGAGAAGGAAAGCCTCAAGGAAGATATTGTCATCGATCTCCTACCTAGAGCATTTAGCCGCAGCAATCTCACCTTTGTGCTTATCCTACCCAAGCAAGGCTTCATTTTAGTCGATGCCGCAAGCTACAAAAAAGCTGAAGACGTTTTGGCGCTGCTACGCAAAACCATGGGTAGCCTACCCGTAGTACCTGCGATCCCAGAACAAGCGGTAGAAACAACACTTACTCAGTGGGTTAAAAGTGGCGAACTACCACCAGGGTTTAGCTTGTTGGATGAAGCTGAATTAAAGTCGTTATTAGAAGATGGCGCAGTGATCCGTTGTAAGAAACAAGAACTAACAAGCGATGAGATCTTAAGCCATATTGAAGCCAATAAAGTTGTCACTAAACTGGCATTGAACTGGCAAGATCGCCTGAGCTTTATTCTGGCTGAAGATTGTAGCATTAAGCGTTTGGCATTTAGCGATGAGCTCAAAGAACAAAATGAAGATATTCCACGAGAAGAGCAAGCGGCTCGCTTTGATGCCGATTTCTCATTAATGTGTGGTGAAATGTCGGCATTTTTGCCTAACTTATTTGACGTTCTCGGCGGCCTTCCTCACCCGAACGCTTAACAAAAGCATCATGCAAAAGCCCAATACCCTTAAAAGTATTGGGCTTTTTTGTATCGCTTACGATCCCTACTAGGCATAAGGTTATTTTTAACGTAAAATTTGCGCCCCTCCAATACCATCAGGTGGTATTGGCCTGACTTGAGATCAGATTAGAGAAAAACAATGAGCACACATACCCCTTTTATCCCCGAGTTACTATCACCGGCAGGCAGCCTAAAAAACATGCGTTATGCGTTTGCCTATGGCGCAGATGCCGTTTATGCCGGCCAACCTCGTTATAGCCTTCGTGTACGCAACAACGAATTTAACCATGAAAACCTACAAATCGGCATCGATGAAGCACATGCTTTGGGTAAAAAATTGTACGTGGTTTGTAATATTCAACCCCACAACTCAAAACTTAAGACATTCATCCGAGATCTAAAGCCTGTGGTTGAAATGGGACCTGATGCGCTCATTATGTCTGACCCAGGGCTTATCATGATGGTTCGTGAAGCATTTCCTGAAATGCCTATTCACCTTTCAGTTCAAGCCAATGCTGTTAACTGGGCAACGGTTAAGTTCTGGGCATCCCAAGGCGTTGAACGAGTGATCCTATCACGCGAACTTTCGTTGGAAGAAATTGAAGAAATCCGTGAGCAATGTCCAACGACCGAACTCGAAATTTTTGTTCATGGCGCATTATGCATGGCTTATTCAGGTCGCTGTCTATTGTCTGGCTACATTAATAAACGTGATCCAAACCAAGGAACATGCACTAATGCATGTCGTTGGGAATACAAAGTTGAATCAGCCAAAGAAGACGAAACCGGTCAAATTGTCGAGAAATTTGATCCAGCATCAGTTCAAACTATCGAGATACAAGAAGAGCGCCCTGATAATACACTTGGTTTAGGCAAACCAATTGATGATGTGGTTTTGCTTTCAGAAAGCCATCGCCCAGAAGAGAAGATGGCCGCTTTTGAAGACGAACATGGCACCTACATTATGAACTCAAAAGATCTACGAGCCGTACAGCATGTAGAACGATTGACTAAAATGGGCGTGCATTCATTGAAAATAGAAGGTCGTACTAAATCTTTCTATTATTGCGCTCGCACAGCTCAAGTATACCGCAAAGCAATTGATGACGCAGTTTCAGGTAAACCATTTGATGAAAGCCTGATGGGCACTTTAGAAAGCCTTGCACACCGTGGCTATACCGAAGGTTTCTTGCGACGCCATACACACGATACTTATCAAAACTACGACTATGGCTATTCAGTCTCAGATTCACAGCAATTTGTTGGCGAATTTACGGGCAAACGTCGTGGTGCAATGGCTGAAGTTGAAGTTAAAAACAAATTTATCTTAGGTGATAGTTTAGAGCTGATGACCCCAAAAGGGAATGTTGTCTTCAGACTTGAGGCAATGGAAAACCGCAAAGGTGAAACTGTTGATGACGCAAAAGGAAACGGTCACTTTGTTTATATCCCGGTTCCTGAAGAGTTGGATTTAAACTTTGCTCTGCTAATGCGTAACTTGAATGCTGGACAAGATACTCGTAACCCCGTAGGTAAATAGTCATGGCATTATTGATCACCAGTAAATGCATTAACTGTGACATGTGTGATCCGGAATGCCCAAATGGCGCAATCTCTATGGGTAACCGGATCTATGAAATTGATCCTAATCTATGTACTGAATGCAAAGGACATTACGACAAGCCCACCTGTCAATCCGTATGCCCGATAACTAACTGCATCATTACCGATCCTGAACACATAGAAACTGAACATCAACTTCTTGAAAAATTCGTCGTTATTCAAGGTTTAACCTAATCATTGTAAAAGAGCCCAATCTTAACGATTGGGCTCTTTTTTTGACCATGGACAGCTTACACAATATCGACTTCAAAAAACTGGCGAACCAACAAAAATTTATCAAATGAAAACGAGATTACTCGCTCTCGCTCACTTTAAAGATGCCCACTCTCGCACCCAAATTGCCCACTTTCTTAAAGTGAGTAGTACCAGTTCAATAAGTGGGTGCAAACCTTCCTTGAAGAAGGCCTAGAGGAACTTAAGGAAATACTGTTTTACTCAAGCGG
>AEZC01000218.1 GCA_000257205.1 Vibrio ordalii ATCC 33509
TGGCGCGTCCTGGAGGATTCGAACCTCCGACCGCCTGGTTCGTAGCCAGGTACTCTATCCAGCTGAGCTAAGGACGCACATTGTTCTTTATTTGGATGCTAAACCAAATAAGCAAGAATGGCGGTGAGGGAGGGATTCGAACCCTCGATACGGCTATAAACCGTATACTCCCTTAGCAGGGGAGCGCCTTCGGCCTCTCGGCCACCTCACCGTCTTGCGGAGGCACATATTACTTTTTACCAAAAATATGTCAAACACTTTCTTGGTAAAAGCGACAAAAATCAAATCAACCGTTGGCTATTTAATCAAAGCGCTGTGAAATTAAACTTTTCTGTCATATCAGTGACTTCAAAGCATAAAAAAGGCCAGCAAAATTCGCTAGCCTTCCTTGTGATAATTAGTAGTTGCTAGGTGCAACACTACCATTACCTTTTTCAGCTTGAATGCGCATGTAGATTTCTTCACGGTGGACAGAAACCTCTTTCGGTGCATTCACACCAATACGCACTTGGTTACCTTTTACACCAAGAACTGTTACTGTCACTTCATCACCGATCATTAGTGTTTCGCCAACGCGGCGAGTCAAAATTAGCATTCTTTGCTCCTTGAGTAATCTCTGTATTATATTGCAACTACGCTATTATCCACTAAAAGTTATATTTTCGTAAACTATCTATTAGTGCGCTCTCACCCTAAAGAGACATGTTTTAGGTGGGAAGCTAATAGCTCATCTGACGTTATATAGGCCTCATGTAAAATATTGGCTGCCTTATCAACATGTAGTGGCAGCATAACTAGCATTAACGATTGTTTATCAACCGAAAGGGATTTCACTTCGATCCCTTGTTCTGCCAGTAATTCACATGAGCGTTCAACTAATTCCTGAGCCAGTAAACCTACCGTGGTCAATAAACTAACGGGCTCACTATTACGGATTTTTTCATTGAAAACCAGAGCTAATTTAGCACAAGCGTCTCGTTTTATAATGACACCTGTCCATTCTGCCTCTTCGATCACACTCCACACTTCCACACCGAGCATTTGGCACTGCTTGGCTAAACTCGGGAAATGATCATGTTGCACAGTAATAAGCGCCATGTCGCGTTGAATCGCAATGCCACATACTGCTTTATGACACTGCTCACCTTTGATTAGACTGCCTGCGTTTACATCAAAAGTAGACAATACGCGTAAAGGAACTTCATTTTCCCACGCATATTGCACACAAGGTAAATGCAGAACTTTAGCGCCTTTACGTGCCATTTCTTCCATTGACGGGAAATCAACGATCTCTAATTTTTGAGCCGTTGCAACCACACGTGGATCACATGTGTAAACACCATCCACATCAGTGAATATTTGACACTCATCGGCTTTAAGAGCTCCCGCTAGCGTCACAGCACTAGTGTCAGAACCTCCACGTCCTAAAGTGGTGATATCCCCATTCTCATTCACACCCTGAAAACCCGCTACCACCACAATATGATCTTGTGCCAGCAACTCGGTAATCGTTCGAGTATCAATCATTTTAATCGTCGCGTCATTGTGTTGATTATCGGTCACAATGTTCGCTTGAGCTCCGGTTAGTGAGCGAGCTGAATAGCCTAATTTATTGAGTGTCATCGCTAATAGCGCCATAGACACTTGCTCACCAGCAGAGAGCAAAACATCAAGTTCCCTTGCAGTTGGTACACTATCGATTTGTTGTGCTAAGCCCAACAGTCGATTGGTTTCTCCTGACATTGCAGAAACAACTACAACCACTTGATTACCATCATTCTTCGCCTTAATGATGTGTTCAGCGACGGTATGGATTCGTTCTATTGAACCCACCGAGGTTCCGCCAAACTTTTGCACGATAAGGGGCTTTTTCACCTATCTTCACCTTCCCAAGACCAAAGTCTCATTAGAACCAAATCGAAAGCAGAGCACTATGTTGAGTATCGATTCAGTAGTTACAAAAACAAAACCAAGCAGATAACTGGCTCGTATCCTATTGCGCCAATTAGACCACTTGGTTTGGTAAATAAAATTACGCCCAATCAAAAAACAGTGATTGAGCGTGACTTATTACAGCGGTTTATAGATGCTCAGCAATCCAAGCATCTACGGAAGCTAAAGCGCCAGGCAAGGTATTGAAATCCGTACCTCCCGCTTGAGCCATATCCGGACGGCCGCCACCTTTACCACCCACTTGCAAGGCAACCATATTGACCAGCTCCCCTGCTTTAACTTTAGCGGTAAGATCTTTGGTCACACCCGCAATCAAAGCCACTTTATCATCAGCCACATTACCCAGCATGATAATGCCACTGCCTAACTGATTTTTTAGCTCATCAACCATACCACGCAGCGCTTTGTTATCAGCGCCATTAAGTTGAGCAACTAGCACTTTCACACCCGCAATTTCTTTTACATTGCTGATCAGATTGGCACTTTCTTTCGCTGCAAGTTTATCTTTTAACTGCTGCAACTCTTTTTCCAAAGATTTCGCTTTAGCCGCCATTTCAGCCACTTTGACTTCATATTGAGCCTGCTGTTGATCCAATAGATCCAGCGCGCCTTCACCCGTCACTGCTTCAATACGACGAATGCCAGCTGCAATACCGCCTTCAGAAACTATTTTGAATAGGCCGATGTCACCGGTGTTACTTGCGTGAATACCACCACACAGTTCGGTTGAGAAATCACCCATCGACAATACACGAACTTCATCGTCGTACTTTTCACCAAACAGCGCCATGGCGCCTTTGGCTTTTGCCGCTTCGATGTCCATGATATTGGTTTCAATCGTGTGGTTACGGCGAATTTGCGCGTTCACTAGGCGTTCCACTTCTTTTAGCTCTGCGGGCGTCATGGCTTCTAAATGAGAGAAGTCAAAACGCAAGCTTTCCGCTTTTACCAATGAGCCTTTTTGCGCCACGTGCGAACCTAATACTTGGCGAAGTGCAGCATGCAACAAATGTGTGGCGGAGTGGTTCAGTGAAATTGCAGCGCGGCGCTTAGCATCAACAATGGCTTTCGCTTCATCGCCTTTGGCGAGTACGCCCTCGATGAGTTCACCGTGATGAGCAATGGCGTTGCCGAGTTTTTGTGTATCTGCAACTTTAAACAGGCCCGTGGCCGTTTGAATAACACCCGCATCACCACATTGACCACCGGATTCAGCGTAGAAAGGTGTTTCGCCCAAGATCAAAATCGCTTTATCACCCGCAGATAGAGTGTCAACTTCATTGCCGTCAACAAACATAGCGGCAATGCGGCTCTCGCCTTGTGTCGCGCTGTAGCCACAGAAAGCGGTATTGGTATCAACTTTAATGATTGCATTGTAGTCAGTGCCAAATTGGCCCGCTTCACGCGCTCGTTGACGCTGCTCTTCCATCGCTTTTTCGAAACCTTGTTCGTCAATGGTCAGCTCACGTTCACGTGCAACATCATTAGTTAAATCAGCCGGAAAACCGTAGGTATCGTAAAGTTTAAAGACAGTTTCACCATCCAGTACGCTACCCTCTAAATTATCGAGTGCATCATTGAGGATCGCCATACCGCGTTCAAGAGTGCGACCGAAATTCTCTTCTTCAATGCGCAGCACTTTTTCTACAAGCGCTTGCTGCTTTTTCAGTTCTTCACCAGCCGTTCCCATCACTTGTGCTAATGGGCCAACCAGTTTGTGGAAGAAGGCACCTTGTGCGCCCAATTTATTACCATGACGCACCGCTCGACGAATAATCCGACGCAGTACATAGCCACGACCTTCATTCGATGGCATCACACCATCCACAATCAAGAAAGCACAAGAACGGATGTGATCAGCAACAACGCGTAGCGATTGATTGGAAAGATCGTCATAACCCGTTACATCAGCGGCGGCTTTAATCAAGGCTTGAAACACATCAATTTCATAGTTTGAGTGAACACCCTGCATGATCGCAGAAATACGTTCAATACCCATACCGGTATCAACGGAAGGTTTTGGAAGTGGCTCCATCTTGCCATCGGCATGACGGTTAAACTGCATGAAGACGTTGTTCCAAATTTCAATGAAACGATCGCCATCTTCCTCTGCAGAACCAGGAGGACCACCCCAGATATGATCGCCATGATCGTAGAAAATTTCAGTACAAGGACCACACGGACCCGTGTCACCCATTTGCCAGAAGTTGTCTGACTCATAAGCTTTACCACCCGGTTTATCGCCAATGCGAATAATGCGCTCAGCCGGAATGCCTACTTTTTTGTTCCAGATATCAAATGCTTCATCATCGGTTTCATACACGGTAACCAGTAGACGATCAGCGGGTAACTTGAGTGTTACAGTAAGAAACTCCCACGCGTATGCAATAGCGTCTTCTTTGAAATAATCACCAAAGCTAAAGTTACCCAACATTTCAAAAAAGGTATGGTGACGAGCGGTAAAACCAACGTTTTCCAGATCGTTATGCTTACCACCAGCTCGCACACAACGTTGCGCCGTTGTTGCACGTGTATAAGCACGCTTTTCTAAACCAAGAAAACAATCTTTAAATTGGTTCATTCCTGCATTTGTGAACAACAGGGTTGGGTCATTAGCGGGGACTAATGATGAACTATCAACAATTTGGTGTCCTTTACTTTCAAAGAACGAGAGGAACGCGCGGCGAACCTCATCAGTGCTCATAAACATGCAGCTCTTCCTGAAATACTCAAGTTATAATTTTGCGTTATTGTAAAGCATGGACAAGAGTTCGACTAGTTTTCTTATAGAAAAGGCATGGCAGGAAATAAATTGCGGATCAGACGAAGAGTTAAGCTTCCGATGATGATAAAGCGTAGCTAATTTGCTCGAAGCTAAAGCCTCGATACTGCAAAAAACGCACTTGTTTGGCATGTTCTTTTGAACCTTTTTCCGCAGGTTCTCTGAATTTTTTTTCAGCCACCGCTTTTGCCAATTCAAACCAATCTTGAGGCTCTTGATATAAAGCGGTTTCAATATCATCGCTACTGACTCTTTTTTGGCTCAGCTCTTGTCGAATACGCCGCTCACCATGACCTTTAGTGACATGTTGTCTTATTTGACTTGCGGCATAGCGCAGTTCATCCAAATAATGGTTCTCAAGGCAGTAACTCATTGTTTGAACGATAATTTCCGTATCATACCCTTTACTAATGAGCTTTTGCTGTAGCTCATGCTCGCTATGATCTCGTCGGCTCAGCAATTGCAATGCGCACTCTTTGCACGATAACGTCGATTTGGATTTAGAGGAATACATACTGTCCCTATTGGTCATGGATAAAACAAAGCCCTGCATTGCAGGGCTTTGTTGAAATATAAACGTGGAGAAGATTACAACTCTTCTTCTTGAGGCATTTCGCTCAAAATAGGTTCTTCAACAATTAACTCGGCTGGATTGAGCAGCATTTCACGTAACTTAGTATCAAGAGCCATGGCTGCAGCTGGATTCTCTCTCAAGAATTTACAGGCGTTTGCTTTACCTTGACCAATTTTATCACCGTTATAGCTATACCAAGCGCCCGCTTTCTCAACCAATTTATGTTTCACGCCAAGATCAACCAATTCACCTTCACGGTTAAAACCTTGTCCGTAAAGGATTTGAGTATCCGCTTGCTTAAAGGGAGCCGCGATTTTGTTCTTCACCACTTTAATACGCGTTTCGTTACCCACGACTTCGTCACCCTCTTTGATAGAGCCTGTACGACGAATATCTAAACGAACTGAAGCGTAGAATTTAAGGGCATTACCACCTGTTGTGGTTTCAGGGTTACCAAACATCACACCAATTTTCATACGGATCTGGTTAATGAAGATGCACATGCAGTTGGACTGTTTTAAGTTACCCGTTAACTTACGCATCGCTTGAGAAAGCATACGTGCTTGGAGGCCCATGTGGCTATCGCCCATTTCACCTTCAATTTCAGCTTTTGGTGTCAGTGCAGCCACAGAGTCAATCACGATAACATCAATGGCACCAGAACGAGCCAAGGCATCACAAATTTCAAGCGCTTGTTCACCCGTATCAGGTTGTGAAACCAACAGCTCATCAATGTTGACACCCAGTTTTTTAGCATAAATTGGGTCAAGGGCATGTTCTGCATCGATAAAAGCACAGGTTTTACCCACTCGTTGTGCTGCTGCGATCAATTCCAGCGTTAAGGTTGTTTTTCCTGATGATTCAGGGCCGTAAACTTCAACGATACGTCCCATTGGTAAACCGCCAGCACCCAATGCAATATCCAAAGAAAGTGAACCGGTAGAAATGGTTTCAACATCCATTGTACGGTTGTCACCAAGGCGCATGATCGAACCTTTACCAAATTGCTTTTCAATTTGACCCAGTGCTGCGGCTAGCGCCTTCTGCTTATTTTCGTCCATTACTTTCTCCAAACTGTCGCTGTGGGTAGCGGCTCGTTAAATTTTTTATCGACTCTTTAGTCGCCAATTGGGGTTAATTATACTGTTGATTCATACAGTGTCTATAGCTGTATCGAAAAAATTTCGACTAGGTTCAATTTAGCTGCGATAAAAAGTGACTCACCACTTGTAATGCATGAGTAATCGCCTGCTTGCGCACCTGCGCTCGATCGCCTTTAAAACAAAGCGTCTCAGCTCGTTCCCAGCCCTGCTTAGAAGCCCATGCAAAGCATACGGTTCCCACTGGTTTTTCTGCGCTACCGCCATCAGGACCAGCAATGCCACTGATCGCGACACCAATAGTGGCTTGGGAATGCAAAAGTGCCCCTTGCACCATTTCGCGCACCACGGGTTCGGAAACCGCGCCAAAATCCACCAGTGTCTGTGTTTTGACGCCGAGCATATCTTGTTTAGCGAGGTTACTGTAGGTCACAAATGATCGTTCAAACCAAGCCGAACTTCCAGCAACCTCGGTAAGTGCAAATGCCACACCACCGCCAGTGCATGATTCAGCACTGGTGAGGATCTCTTTTTGTGCTAACAATTGCTGACCTAGTTGCTCACTTAATGCAAAAATCGCCTTCATTACGCCTTCTCCAAAACCACGTTATTTTCGCTTGAACCTTTATAGCAGATTGAATCTCCAGAAAACAGAATGGGCACGCAAGCGTACCCATTCTCAATCGTTCGTCCGTTGTATTTAGATCTCAAACATCAAACTATCTGCGTCTAAGAATGGCCAACGAATGGTGTGCGGAGTACTGCTCTCCCCACCAAAAAAGTATCCCACTTGTGGTGTAGCAAAGGTTTTGTCGCCTCGTGTGAGCGGTTGTTCACTCAATGCTCTATGGGTTAATTTTGCTTCCCATAATTGCTCACTCTCCCAGCCGACTGGCGCAAGTTCCACTCGCACTTCCGCGCCAACAGGATTGACAGAGACCACTTCAAAAGACAATGAAGCTTGGCTATTTTGTTTGTTCGATAGGCTCAACTCATGGCTGCGCACATACAACTTTCCTGATTGATTAATCGCGTGATCTTTCGGCGGTAAGATAAACGATTGGCCATTGACCCACTGCTCGTTATTCCAGTTGGCTTGGAATACATTCACATTGCCAAAAAAGTCAAAGACGAAGCGACTGTTCGGTTGAGCATAAAGCTGCACTGGCGAGTCGATCTGTTCGATGCGGCCATTGCTCATCACGACCACGCGATCAGAGAGTTCAAGTGCTTCATCTTGATCGTGGGTGACAAATACGCTCGTAAAACCGAGCTCTTCGTGCAAGCTGCGCAACCAGCGGCGCAATTCTTTACGCACTTTGGCATCCAGTGCGCCAAAAGGCTCATCCAGCAGTAGCACTTCCGGCTTTGTTGCAAGAGCGCGAGCCAAGGCGATGCGCTGCTTTTGCCCGCCGGACAGTTGTTCAGGATAGCGCTCAGCTAAATGGCCAAGTTGTACAATATCCAATAGCTGTTTGACTCTTTTGGTGATCTCCGCCGCCGCTGGTCTATGACGGCGATCCATCACTTGCAAACCAAACGCGACATTGTCGGCCACCGTCATATGACGAAAAAGTGCGTAGTTTTGGAACACAAAGCCAACTCGGCGCTCGCGGACGTGGACATGAGTCACATCGCGATCTCGAAAATGAATCGTTCCGCTATCAGCACCTTCAAGGCCGGCAATAATGCGCAACAAAGTGGTTTTGCCTGAGCCTGAAGGACCAAGTAAGCCAATCATCTCGCCATCATCAATCTGTAACGAGAGCGGAGAGAGCGCTTGAAATTGACCAAATTGTTTGGAAATGTTGTCTAAACGTATACTCATACCGTCTCTTGCTCTCTGTTCGTTTTTGTCTGATTGTTGTGTTGACGCCATTCAACATAAGCTTTAAAAACTAAGGTTAATAATGCAATGAAAGCCAATAGCGAGGCGCTAGCAAACGCCGCTTCCGATTGATAATCCTCATACAGTAGCTGCACATGTAGCGGTAAGGTATTAGTTTCACCACGAATATTGCCAGACACAACCGCTACTGCGCCAAATTCACCAATGGCACGCGCATTGGTTAAGATGACACCGTAAATCAGTGCCCACTTTATATTTGGTAAGGTGACGCGACGAAACAGTTGCCACCAAGATGCACCCAAAATAACCGCCGCTTCTTCATCCGAGCGGCCTTGCTGCTGCATCAGCGGGATCAGCTCACGCGCGACAAACGGGCAAGTCACAAAAACCGTGACCAATAAAATTCCGGGCCAAGCAAACATCACTTGCAGATCGCGCTCAAACAACCACTCGCCTAACCAACCGCTGCTGCCGTAAAGCAGTAAATACAGAAGGCCTGCAACAACCGGTGATACGGCAAACGGAATATCAATTAAAGTGGTTAATATTTTTCTACCCGGAAATTCAAAACGAGTCACTGCCCAAGCCAATAACACGCCGAACACTAAGTTAATTGGCACCGTGAGTAGCGCAACTAGTAGCGTTAAACCAATGGCATGACGCGTATCGGGTTCAATTAAATGACTAATATAAGTCGATAAACCACTGGCAAAAGCTTGCTTGAAAATGCTCACTAGCGGGATAATCAGCAACAATGCAACCCAAAACAGCGCAAAGCCAATCAAACTCCACTTCACCCAAGGTGCTTCACCGACTCGTAACGGTTGATGTACTTTCATCATCGGTTCCTTAACGTCCATGAATTCGACGCAGGTATGCGCCCTGCCATAGATTGATCAGTAGTAGCAGCGATAACGATGCCATCAATACTACCGAGGCAATGGCACTCGCCGCCGGAAAATCAAATTCTTGTAAGCGTACAAAAATCATTAATGAGGTAATTTCACTGACGTAAGGCATATTGCCCGCAATGAAAATCACTGCACCAAACTCGCCCAAACTACGCGTAAATGAGAGTGCAATACCCACCAATAGTGCTGGACTAATCGAAGGCATGATCACTTTCCAAAATACGGCGCTGTCTGATGCGCCTAACGTCATACCCGCTTCTTCCTCTTCTTTGGAGATCTCCTCCAAGACGGGTTGTACCGTGCGCACCACAAACGGAATACTGGTAAACGCCATCGCGACAACAATCCCCAAGGGGGTATAAGCCACTTTAATTCCAAGCTCGCCAAGTACGCTGCCCACCCAGCCATTGGATGAGTAAAGCGTCGCCAACGTGATGCCTGCAACGGCGGTAGGCAAAGCAAACGGTAAATCGACTAAAGCATCAAGAATACGTTTGCCATAAAAATCATAACGAACCAGCACCCAAGCGAGTAATAATCCTAGCAAGCCATTAAACAATGAGGCGATGAGTGCCGCGCCCACCGTTACTTTGTAACTGGCCAGTACACGAGGGTCAGCCACCACCTGCCAATACTCGGTGAGCGACATTTGGCTCGTCTGCATAATCAAACCACTGGCGGGCAATAGCAACACTAAGCTGACAAAAAACAGCGAAGTACCGAGGCTAATGCCAAATCCGGGCAGCACCCTTTTATGGCGTGGTCGAGATAAAGAAGCGGTGACGGAATGGCTCATAAACCCTCGAAACAAAACGGATGCCTAAGAAAACCACCCACACTCAGCGCAGGTGGCGATGACGAATTAACGACGTTGAAGCTGGTCAAGCTTCGCGCCATTGGCAAAATGAAGCTTCATGGCATTTTCCCACCCGCCAGCAATGCTCTCAACTGTTAGCAATTCAACTTCAGGGAAGCGATCAGCAAATTCTGCGTTCACTTTTTCATCATGAACGCGGTAATTAAACCCAGCCAGCAAACGTTGCGCTTCTTCACTGTACAGATAAGCGAGATATTCGTTGGCTACCTCAAGCGTGCCTTTACGCTTGGCATTTTTTTCCACCACGGCCACGGGAAACTCGGCCAAGATAGAAGTCTTAGGCACCACTACTTGATATTCATCCACGCCATACTGCTGACGAATATTGTTCACTTCAGATTCAAACGTAATCAGCACATCGCCAATGCCGCGTTCAACAAACGAAGTAGTCGCACCACGGCCACCAGTATCAAATACCGCGACATTGGCTAAAAATTGTTTGAGGAATTGATCCTGTTCGGCTTGGTTCTCTTTGCCAAAAGTCTTTTGTGCATAACCGACCGCGGCCAAATAGGTATAACGTGCATTGCCTGAAGTTTTAGGATTGGGGAATACAGAAGCCACATCAGCTTTAGCGAGATCACCCCAATCTTGAATATTTTTTGGATTTCCCTTGCGCACTAAAAATGCGGTCGTGGAGTAGTAAGGTGAGCTTGCATTGGGCAATTTTTCTTGCCAATTAGCATCGATAAGCTTGCCGCGATCGTGCAGCACCTGAACATCCGTTACCTGATTGAATGTCACTACATCGGCGGCTAACCCCTGCAAAATTGAGCGAGCTTGCGCAGATGACCCACCGTGCGACTGTTTGATCTCCACTGTTTGGCCTGTCTTTTGTTGCCAGTGTTTTTCAAACACTGGGTTATAAGAAGCAAACAGCTCGCGAGCGATGTCGTACGATGAGTTGAGAATGGTTTGATCCGCGGCCGAGACATTCAACGATCCTACGGCTAATAAGCTGGCTAAGGCTGACTTGATGAACTTCATATATTGCTACTCCCTAATCACTACGGCCAAAATGGCGTCCTTGGCAATTAGAGTATGAGGAAAATGAATTATAACAAAGAGGATAACTAGAACTTTTTGGAATAAACTCTAGCAATAAATTGTATGCCAATTACCAGCACGACTTTATATTAGTGCTCGGTAAGGTGGATACGTCACCTTACTCTTCCGAGTACAAAATTAAGGACAACATGATGGCGGACTTTCCAACGATTGAAGCATATGTCGGGCAAACGCCTTTAGTTCGCTTGCAGCGACTGGCGGCTCACACCTCAAGCACCGTATTGGTCAAGCTAGAAGGCAATAACCCAGCAGGTTCAGTCAAAGATCGCCCAGCGCTCAATATGATAGTGCAAGCAGAGCGTCGCCAAGAGATCCAACCGGGCGATACCATCATTGAAGCGACCAGCGGCAACACGGGTATTGCGCTGGCAATGGCGGCCGCCATCAAAGGCTACAAAATGATTTTAATCATGCCGGATAATGCCACCCAAGAGCGTAAAGACGCGATGAAAGCGTATGGTTGTGAGCTCATTTTAGTCAGCAAAGAGCAAGGCATGGAAGGAGCGCGCGATTTAGCATTAAAAATGCAAAGTGAAGGCAAAGGAAAAGTACTCGATCAATTCAATAACCCCGACAACCCGCAAGCTCATTTTGATTCAACTGGCCCAGAAATTTGGCAACAAAGCCACGGGGAAATCACCCACTTTGTCTCAAGTATGGGCACAACGGGCACCATCATGGGCACTTCTCGCTATCTAAAAACGCAAAATCCAGAGATAAGCATTGTCGGTTTACAACCAGCAGAAGGCAGTGCAATTCCGGGCATTCGCCGCTGGCCTCAAGCTTATTTACCCGGCATTTTTGAATCATCACGTGTTGATATGGTAATCGATATCGAAGAGCAAGATGCCATCAATACGGCTCGTGCTTTGGCAACCCAAGAAGGTATTTGCGCTGGCGTCAGCTCTGGAGGCGCCGTTTTCGCTGCGTTACAAATCGCGCAACAAAATCCCGGAGCGGTGGTTGTCGCCATCATTTGCGATCGAGGCGATCGTTATCTCTCATCCGGTCTTTTTTCTTAGATCAAATCTCCAACCCAATGGGCTAATCAGTGCTGAACGCGCTCATCACTTTTTAGCCCTTGGCTTTGCTTCCACATCAGCATCCCTTGATTGCTCAGCAATAGCGAAGTTTGTTATCCTCCAACTCTTTAAATGCATGTTCTGACGATTCTTTCTAACTCATGTCAGAGCTAAGACCGCTGCCATTCCTGTACGGTGGTCATTTTCACAGTCAGCCATTGATAATCGAGTGACGAATAACATGAGCAAATCCAGCGCATCTTCCGCCGAGTCTTCACCACAGCACACCCCGATGATGCGGCAATATCTGCAATTGAAAGCTGAAAACCCCGATATTCTGCTCTTTTATCGGATGGGCGATTTCTACGAGCTGTTTTACGATGACGCGAAACGCGCATCGCAATTACTGGAAATATCACTCACCAAACGCGGTGCTTCTGCGGGTGAGCCTATTCCAATGGCGGGCGTTCCCTATCACGCCGTGGAAGGTTACTTAGCGAAATTGGTACAGCAGGGCGAATCCGTCGCGATTTGTGAACAAATTGGCGATCCTGCCACCAGCAAAGGCCCCGTTGAGCGTAAAGTGGTGCGGATTGTCACGCCCGGCACGGTCACGGATGAAGCCTTGCTCTCTGAGCGAGTCGATAATTTAATTGCCGCCATCTACCACCACGATGGTCGCTTTGGCTACGCGACCTTAGACATAACTTCAGGGCGTTTCCAACTGAGTGAGCCTGAAACCGAAGAGGCGATGGCCGCCGAACTGCAACGCACCGCACCGCGCGAACTGCTCTTTCCTGAAGATTTCACACCTGTCACTTTAATGAGCAATCGCAAAGGCAACCGTCGCCGCCCTATTTGGGAATTTGAATTAGAGACAGCAAAACAGCAGTTGAACCAACAATTTGGTACGCGTGATTTAGTCGGTTTTGGCGTAGAACAGGCCAAACTGGGTTTATGCGCCGCTGGTTGCTTGATTCAATACGTGAAAGATACGCAGCGCACTGCACTGCCTCATATTCGTTCACTGACGTTTGATCGCCAAGATCACTCGGTGATCTTAGATGCCGCCACGCGCCGTAATTTAGAGATCACGCAGAACTTGTCCGGTGGCTTTGATAACACCTTAGCGGAAGTGCTCGATCACTGCGCCACTCCTATGGGCAGCCGTATGCTCAAACGCTGGTTACACCAACCGATGCGCTGTATCGATACACTGAATCAACGCCTTGATGCGATCGGCGAGTTGAAACAACTTACTTTGTTTAGTGAATTACAACCTGTGCTGAAACAGATTGGCGATATTGAACGTATTCTTGCACGTTTGGCATTGCGTTCTGCTCGCCCAAGAGACTTAGCGCGCCTGCGACATGCGATGCAGCAATTGCCGCAGCTCAGTGAAATACTGCAACCCTTGTCGCAACCCCACTTAGTTCAGTTAACTCATCATGTACAACCATTGGATGAGTTGTGCACACGGCTTGAGCGAGCGATCAAAGACAACCCACCAGTTGTGATTCGTGATGGCGGTGTGATTGCCGATGGCTACAGCGCCGAACTGGATGAATGGCGTGATTTAGCCAACGGCGCAACCGAATACTTGAATAAATTAGAAGCTGAAGAGCGCGAACGTCACGGCATTGATACGCTAAAAGTCGGCTACAACGCGATTCACGGTTTCTACATTCAAGTCAGCCGTGGCCAAAGTCACCTCGTTCCTCCCCACTATGTGCGCCGCCAAACGCTGAAAAATGCCGAGCGTTATATTATTGCCGAGCTAAAAGCGCATGAAGATAAAGTGCTCAACTCGAAATCAAAAGCACTGGCAGTGGAAAAGCAGCTTTGGGAAGAGTTATTTGACTTATTGTTGCCTCATTTAGAGCAGATGCAAAACCTTGCATCTTCGCTATCGCAGCTCGATGTGTTACAAAACCTTGCCGAGCGCGCTGAAAGCTTAGACTACTGTCGCCCGACCTTGAGTAAAGATCCGGCTATCCATATCCAAGCTGGTCGTCACCCTGTTGTTGAGCAGGTGATGAGTGAACCCTTCATTGCCAACCCAATTGAGCTCAACCCGCAACGAAAAATGTTGATCATTACCGGGCCTAACATGGGCGGTAAATCGACCTACATGCGCCAAACCGCATTGATTACTTTATTAGCGCATATCGGTTGCTATGTGCCAGCGGAAGCGGCACGCATCGGTTCGATTGACCGCATCTTCACCCGTATTGGTGCATCGGACGATCTCGCCTCTGGTCGCTCTACTTTCATGGTTGAAATGACCGAAACTGCCAACATTTTGCATAATGCGACACAAAATAGCTTGGTATTGATGGATGAAATTGGCCGCGGCACCAGTACCTATGATGGGTTATCACTGGCTTGGGCAAGTGCACAATGGCTCGCAAGCCAAATTGGCGCGCTAACGCTATTTGCCACTCATTATTTTGAGCTGACCGAGCTGCCAAACCAGCTACCTCACTTAGCCAACGTGCATTTAGACGCCGTGGAACATGGCGATAGCATTGCCTTTATGCATGCGGTTCAAGAAGGTGCGGCAAGTAAATCTTACGGCCTAGCAGTGGCAGGTCTTGCTGGCGTGCCTAAAGCGGTGATCAAAAACGCGCGCGCTAAACTGTCGCAGCTCGAGTTATTGAGCCAACAACAACCAAATAACAGCAAAAGCTCAACCGTAGATATTGCTAATCAACTCAGTTTGATCCCAGACCCAAGCGAAGTCGAACAGGCATTAGCAGCTATTGACCCTGACGATCTAACGCCTCGCCAAGCATTAGAAGCGCTTTATCGCTTGAAGAAGCTAATGTAACAATCTGATATTAAAAATAAAAAAGGCATCGATTTTAAGTCGGTGCCTTTTGTGCTTTTATGCTTTTATGCTTTTATGCTTTTATGCTTTTATGCTTTTATGCTTTTATGCTTTTATTAAATAGTTTATAAATCAATGACTTATTAATCAATAACGTTATCAATCAAGCTCTTGTTGAACCAACCTTTAGTCGTATTCAACATTAAACAGCGCTTCCATGTTCAAGCCTTGTTTAACCAAGATCTCTCTCAAACGACGTAGGCCTTCCACTTGAATTTGACGAACTCGTTCACGGGTTAAGTTAATTTCGCGCCCGACTTCTTCTAAGGTGGACGGTTCATAACCTAATAGCCCAAAACGGCGTGCAAGTACCTCTTTTTGTTTTGGGTTCAGTTCATCTAACCAATTCAGTAGTGATTCACGGATATCATCATCTTGCGTAGAAATTTCAGGATCAGAGTTGTTCGCATCTGGGATAATATCGAGTAGTGCTTTGTCACCATCGCCGCCAATCGGCGTATCGACAGAACTGATACGCTCGTTCAGACGCAGCATTTTACTGACATCTTCGACTGGCTTATCCAGTTGGAACGCAATTTCTTCTGCGGTAGGTTCGTGATCTAACTTCTGCGATAGCTCGCGAGCCGTGCGAAGGTAGATATTCAACTCTTTAACGACGTGAATTGGCAAACGGATAGTGCGCGTTTGGTTCATTAATGCACGTTCAATGGTTTGACGGATCCACCAAGTAGCATAGGTTGAGAATCTAAAGCCACGTTCTGGATCAAATTTTTCTACCGCACGGATCAAGCCTAAATTACCCTCTTCAATTAGATCGAGTAAAGCCAAACCACGATTACCATAACGGCGAGAAATTTTAACGACCAAACGTAAGTTACTTTCGATCATGCGTTTACGAGCAGCTTCATCGCCTCTCAGTGAACGACGAGCATAAAGTACTTCTTCTTGAGCTGTTAATAATGGAGAAAAACCAATCTCGCTAAGATACATCTGTGTTGCATCTAATGTGTTGCATCTAAGCTTTTTGTTGACGCATCAAACCCTTCTTTGGCATCTTCGATTTGAACATCGTCATCGCTTTGGCTTTTAGTGGTGGTGAGTTCTTCATCAACCTCAATCGAATCCATGATCTCTTGGTCTTCAAACTCTTCGACTTTCGTTACTGCATTGCTGATACTCATAGCGCCTCCCCCTGGCGAGCTAGCAAGACATTACTACTTTCTAATGTCGCTACATGACTCTTTCAAGTATGTTTACGGTAAGTAGCGTTTTGGATTCACCGACTTACCTTGATAACGAATTTCAAAGTGTAAACGAACACTGCTGGTTCCTGAGCTGCCCATGGTTGCTATTTTTTGGCCAGCCTTAACACTTTGTCCTTCTTTTACCAGTAACCGATCGTTATGAGCATAAGCACTGAGGTAGTTATCATTATGTTTTACAATCACAAGATTGCCATAACCTCTTAATGCATTTCCCGAATAGACAACGGTTCCTGCAGCAGTTGATAAAATGGATTGACCACGCTGTCCTGCGATGTCGATCCCTTTATTTCCTTGATCGCCTGCTGAAAAATTTTTAATTATTCTCCCTTGTGTCGGCCATAACCATTTTGAAACTTTATCATCTTTTGGTTTAGCAAAGGTTACATTAGCATTAACATTTTGCTTACCTTTTGAATCAACATACTCTTTTGGTTTCGATTGTTCAACTACCTTAGGAGGATCTTTTTTTGCTACTTTGGTCGATGAACTTGCGGCATTGGATCCACCATTTTGATTAGATTTTTTACTCACTCCGCCTACAACCATTGGTGGAGGAACTAGGCCAGCCATTGTGCTAGCAGGGGTTGCGGCCGCAATGACTTCTGTTACACCAGTACCACCGTAAGCAGGAGGCGTGTAATTGGGGATCCATAATTTGAGTTTTTGACCAGGATGAATGGTGTAAGGTTTTTTTAAATTATTGAAACGAATCAAGTCGTTTACATTTTTATCTGTGACATAAGATATAAAATAGAGCGTATCGCCTTTTTGCACTTCGTAAAAACTGCCGCGATAACTACCACGAGGAATGGCATTATAGTCTTTATTGAGCCCAGAAACGGGTGCAGGAGTATGAGCAGCACATCCGATAAGGACGCTACTAATTAGCACCATTATTACTCTGTTTCTTAGGTTACTCATCATCACTAAGCTAAATCACCGGCAACTAAAGGGACAAAACGCACCATCTCAATGATATGGTAAATAAAATCATCGCCTTGGCGAACTATTTTCAATAACTGCTGATCACTACTGCCAACCGGGATCACTAAGCGGCCACCTTCCGCAAGCTGATCAAGCAGAGCATTTGGGACAAATTCAGCCGCCGCCGTAACAATGATCGCATCAAAAGGGGCTTTAGCATCCCAGCCCAACCAGCCATCACCATGCTTAGTCGAGACGTTATAAATATCCAATTGCTTTAAACGACGCTTGGCACCCCACTGTAATGACTTGATCCGTTCAATCGAATAGACGTGCTCAACTAATTGGGCAAGCACAGCAGTTTGATAACCCGAGCCAGTGCCAATTTCTAAGACCTTACTCTGCGGCTCAAGTTCTAAAAGCTGCGTCATTTTTGCCACAATGTAAGGTTGTGAAATCGTTTGTCCTTGGCCTATCGGCAAGGCATTGTTGTCATAGGCTTGATGCATCATCGCCTGAGAAACAAAGCTTTCTCTTGGCAAACAATGAATGGCATCCAAAACGGTTTGAGCTTGGATACCATTCGCGATCAGAAATTCAATTAATCTGTCGGCATGTGGATTGGCCATTACCCTTTTTCCTTCAACCAGTTATCCATACTTGGCAGTGACTCATGAGCCGTGAGATCAACCTGCAACGGCGTCAAAGAGACATAGCCATGCTCAATCGCATAGAAATCAGTCCCTTGCCCTGCATCTTGCTCTTTACCCGGAGGACCTAACCAATAAATATCATGCCCACGAGGATCTTTCTGCTTAATCATACTTTCTGCGTGATGGCGAGCACCTAAACGCGTCACTTGAATACCCGCTAACTCCTCAAACGGACGATCTGGTACGTTCACATTCAATAATCGATTGGTTGGGATTGGGGCATTGAGATGCTGTTCGACCAACTGGCGCGCTATCTGCGCTGCTGTAGTAAAATTAGCCGTCCCGACCAGTGAAAACGCGATCGCTTGCACCCCAAGAAAATGCCCTTCCATCGCCGCCGCAACCGTGCCCGAATAGAGCACGTCATCGCCCAAATTCGCACCATGATTGATGCCTGTCAGCACCAAATCAGGCAGATCATCTTTGAGCAGTTCATTGAGTGCAAAATGCACACAATCGGTTGGTGTGCCTTGCACTGAATAGGTATTGGGTGCAATGAGATCCACACGAAGCGGCTGCTCTAATGTCAGCGAATTGGAGGCTCCTGACCGATTACGATCCGGCGCGACAATCACGATCTCGGCGAGATCCGCCAGCGCGCGTGCTAGGGTATTTAAACCTTGCGCGTATACACCATCATCATTGCTTAATAAAATCTTCATCGAGTTTTTTCCTTAGAACTCGCGTTCAACCGCTATCTCTTCAACCAATTCACGAATGACTGAGGTAGCAAAACTTCCTGCATCTAAATCAAAACGTAACGTCACATTGTCTTGCTCAACTGTCCAAGAAAGATTCTGCGGCTTAAGCATCACCGCCCGGCGCTCATGACGCATACGATTGCTGCGGATCAGTGCCATCAAGTCAGGTTCAGCATCGAGGTGAACTTGTTCTAAAGCTAAAGCCTCGCCTTGCGTCGGTAGTGCGTTATCGCCCGCCAAAGCAGCACTTATTTGCACTTCATTCAATGCGAGTTTGTTATTGATATCGGTAAGATTCGCCAAGGTGACTAAGGTCGTTTGATCCCCCTCAAGTGCGATATCTCCTTCGATAAATTGGTGTAACTTATCTTGCTCGATACGGGCAGAGACAATTTGGTTGAAAATCCACGAACGAGCCGCAGAGAGATACAAACTGCGCTGATTTTGGTTACGTGAACGCACGTTCTCTTTTCCCCAGCGACGCGCCTCACTGAGGTTATTGCCGTGATTGCCAAAACGTTGGCTACCAAAATAATTAGGCACACCGTGCGTGGCGATGTGCTCTAATCGCGTCACTACTTCGGCGCTGTCGGTGACTTCAGAAAGCGTGATTTCAAAATGATTGCCAACTAAATCACCGGGGCGCAACTTTTTATTGTGACGCGTAGTTTCCACAATTTCGATGCTCGGATATTGAGCCAAAAACTCGGTGAAATCTGGCGTCTCACCTTTTGGTAAATGCACACTGAGCCACTGCTGCGTGACCGCATGACGATCTTTCAGACCAGCCCAACTCACATCTTTTGATTTCACACCACATGCTTTGGCCAATTCATTGACCACAAAACTGGTATTTTCACCGGTTTTACGAATATGAACCATTAAGTGCTCGCCGCTTCCTGCCAGTTCGAATCCTAAGTCTTCAATCACTTTAAAGTGCTCTGGCTTGGCTTTTAGTTTGGCTTTAGCGGCTGGTTTACCACAAAGGTAAGCCAATGAAGATAATATATCTGACATGTTTTCATCCGTCGCTGACGCGAGTTGGCGGTAATAATAAAAACAGCGACGCATGAGCCGCTATTGCGCGTTACTGAGCGTGCCATTCATTGGCGGTAGTCCATCAATAACGTGTTTTTACATAGTTTTTACATAGAAGGAGAGGCAAGTGAATTGCCATTACCTCTTCAATTTGGGTCGTTTTATTAAGGCGATATTATGCTTTGATCAACCGTGCATTTAATCTGTAGTGCATTTGATCAATAAGACAACCGCTTCGCAAGCAATACCTTCTTTGCGCCCAGTGAAACCAAGGCGTTCGGTTGTGGTTGCTTTGACGTTAATATTATCTAGCGTCGTTTCAAGATCTTGCGCAATGGCAACGCACATCGCTTCAATATACGGCGCCATCTTCGGCGCTTGCGCGATAATGGTGACGTCGGCATTTCCTAAACGGTAGCCTTGCGCTTTCACACGGCGATAGACATCTTTCAATAATTCACGGCTATCTGCCCCTTTCCATTTATCATCGGTATCGGGGAAATGGCGGCCAATATCACCTGCAGCAATCGCGCCAAGCAGCGCATCACTTAAAGCATGCAAAGCGACATCACCATCGGAATGAGCAATTAAGCCTTGTTCATAAGGAACGGCAATTCCCCCAATGATGACTGGGCCTTCACCGCCAAACTTGTGAACATCAAAACCGTGGCCAATTCTAATCATGGTTATTTCCTATTGCGGCTAGTGAGGAAGTACGACCTAAGTAAAACTCAGCTAAAGCGAGATCTTCGGGTTGCGTAATTTTGAGATTATCCGCCCGCCCAGCGACCAACGCTGGATGTAACCCTTGCCACTCCATTGCGGATGCTTCATCGGTGATGATGACTTGCTGATCTAACGCATCCGACAAAGCCTCAAAAAGCGGCTTGGCTCTAAACATCTGGGGGGTGAGTGCGTGCCATAATGCGACGCGATCAACGGTATGATCAATGTTGTTTTCGCCATCAGCACGCTTCATTGTGTCTCGAACGGGTGCAGCTAAAATCGCACCTACCGGATGCTCTTTAGCCGTCGTAATCAATCGGTCAATATCTGCAAAAGTAAGACAAGGCCGCGCTGCATCATGCACGAGAACCCATTCACCTAGGGAATTAGCTAAAACATATTGCAGCGCCGAGAGCACCGAGTCGGCTCGCTCTTGACCACCGCTGACGCGAATAACATTGGGATTAGTGGCTAATGGCAGAGCAAAATAGTAAGGATCATCGTCACTGACGGCGACAACAACGCGATCAATATTAGGGTGCGCGAGCAGCGTCGCTATTGTGTGTTCGAGAACGGTTTTGTTGTGTATGGTTAAATACTGTTTCGGACGATCCGCTTGCATTCGGCTGCCAACACCAGCAGCCGGTACAATCGCGGTAAGAGAAAGCGTACTGTGCGGCATTTATTGACTATCCTCACCGACCAATCGATAGAAAGTTTCACCTTCTTTTATCATTCCTAATTCATGACGCGCTCGCTCTTCAATCGCGTCCAATCCTTGTCGTAAATCATCAATTTCGACGAACATTTCCGAATTTCGTAGCGTTAGGTTTTCGTTTGCTTGTTGCTGCAGGTCAATTTCATCGACAATGGTTCGATAATCAGCAATGCCATTTTTACCGAGCCACAAATCGTACTGTAATAAACCGAATAATAACGCCAATGTCACCGCAAAAAGTCGCATCACATCCATAACCATTCAAAACGCTCACTATGAAAGAGAACGTAAACGATAAACAAAGCGTGCTGTTTAAAAAAAGTGACGCTTTAACACAGCACGAAAATGATGGCTATTTATATCACAAGCCTTTATTTAACTCATCATTAGGAACGCAAATAAGCCGCCACCCAGAATTAAACGGTAAATGACAAACGGAGTCATACCCATTTTAGAAATCAGTTTTAAGAAGAAATGGATACAAATATAAGCACTGATAAAAGAGGTCAGGATACCCGTCATTAAGAAACCGAAATGCACAGGCTCGCCACTGGTCACCAGCTTTAACCCTAAATAACCACCCGCCAAAACAATGATAGGAATCGACATCAAGAAAGAAAAACGTGCGGCCGCTTCACGAGTAAAACCAAGATACAACGCCGCAGTGATGGTCGCTCCTGAGCGAGAGGTACCGGGGATCACCGCAACCGCTTGTGCCAAACCAATCATCAGCGATTTTTTCCAATCGGCTTGGTATTCATCATCCGCTAATGGCGCGTTTTTATCGACATACCACAGTAATAGACCAAAAATAATAGTGGTGGTTGCTATCACCCAAGCACTGCGTAGGTAGATCTCGACAATATCTTTCATGAAAAAACCAAAAATACAGGCAGGAATGGTTGCTAGTACGATCATCCATGCCAGTTTCGATTCTTTACTGCGCTCGCCTTTAAAAATCGAGGAAAAAAAAGCGTGCAGTAAAGTCACCACTTCTTGCCTAAAATAGATAACCACAGCGGCTAATGTGCCGACATGCACCGCCACATCAAAGGCAAGACCTTGATCCTCCCAGCCTAAAATGGCTGAAGGCAAAATCAAATGGGCGGAGCTGGAGATAGGTAAAAATTCGGTTAAGCCTTGAATCAAAGCCAAAAAAAACGCTTCTAAATAACTCATTACTGACTCTTATTAATTAATGTCAAACCAAAGTTTGACAGGGGTGAGCGATTCTAAGTTGATCGCCTGTTGCCATATTTGACGCACACTACGACCATCATTGGGAACGATCCGTTCCGGTGACAAATCGTAAAGTGGTTGTATGACAAATGGATATTTAAAGATATCACTGCGTGGCAGTTCAGGATCTTGCGCTGAAATTTCTTCACCAAACAAGATGATATCGAGATCTAAGGTGCGATCTTGAAATTTTTTCGCCTGCGGATCGCGCCCCCATCGAGATTCAATCGCTCGAAGTTGCGCCACGAAATCACTCAACGAAAGCCTTGTTTCCAGCGCAACGACTAAATTATAAAAAGCCGCACTATTGAAACCAACCGATGCACATTCGTAAATGGTCGAGATCTGTAGTTGATTTCCGATGATCGACAATTCCTCGATGGCCGCTTCGATATGTTTACGTCTTTCAATATTAGAACCGACGCCAACATAGACCGTCGTCATGCATGGCCTAGTTCAATGATAACGCCAACACTGGATGCCTGTGCAACCGCGCCAGGCTTGGCTAAACGAATTTTGACCCAAGGAACAGAAAAGCGCTGCATGATAAGCTCTGCTACTTCTTCTGCAACACGCTCTACCAATAAAAAGCGACCATTTTCAATATGTGCGATCACCGCTTGACTCACTTGTGCGTAGTCTAACGCATCACTTACATCATCACTTTTAGCTGCGGGTTGATTGTCGTGCGCCATTTCGATGTCGAGCACTAATTTCTGCTTGATCTCTTGTTCCCAATCATACACGCCAATGGTGGTGATCACCGTCAGCTGTTCAATAAAGACTTTATCCATTTTTGCGTCTCTTCCTCTAGAGGTCGGATACCCTAATTGCGTAAAAAATCGTACTATTTTGCCTAATCGCGATATCATATACCCAAACTGAGTCGAGATGCGAAATCCAAAACATTTTTTTGCTTTTCATCATGGTTAACAATGGCTTGTGAACTTGCTTTAGGGCATTTCCACTGCAGAGGTACTTATGACACCACTCGCACTGATAATGATCATTTCTGCCTATTTACTGGGTTCGATCTCAAGTGCGGTGTTGATCTGCCGTTTATTACGCCTGCCCGATCCTCGCGATATGGGCTCAAATAACCCCGGTGCAACTAACGTATTACGCATTGGCGGAAAAAAAGCCGCCATCGTGGTACTGCTGTGTGACATGCTCAAAGGCACCATTCCAGTATGGGGCGGCTACTATTTGGGGATTGATCCCATTCTATTGGGCCTAGTCGCCATCGCCGCTTGCCTTGGCCATATGTACCCTATTTTCTTTCATTTTAAAGGCGGAAAAGGCGTTGCAACAGCACTGGGAGCCATCGCACCGATCGGTTTAGATCTCACCGCACTTATCATATTGACTTGGGTCAGCGTTGCATTTTTATTTCGCTATTCATCCTTAGCGGCTTTGGTTACTGTGCTGCTCGCGCCGTTCTACACTTGGTTGATCAAACCGCAATATACCTTACCGGTAGCAATGCTATGCTGCCTCATCGTGTTTCGTCATCACCAAAATATTAAACGGTTATTTGCTGGCACAGAGCCGAAAGTGGGTGAGAAAAAAACGCTTGGTTCTTGAGCTCGCTTCGATGATGGATAAACCCGCTTGCAAATAACGTCAATGACGAATAAGCAAAAGGCCTCTTACGAAGCCTTGTTTGATCAAGCATGACACGACAATAAGGGAATACTAGCTAAGTGCTTTTTCCAAGAAACGGGTCAACATGGCGGTAACGTATTCAGGTTGTTCTAAATTACTGATATGCCCCGCATTAGCAATAACCTCTAACTCGCTGCCGTGAATAGCATCCTTCATTAAGTAAGCTTCAAGAGGCGGGCGAGGCATATCTTCAGCGCCAGCTGCAATCAGTACTGGCAACCTCAATTGCTCCACCTCTTCAATCATGTCACGACGACCGAAGATCATTTTCCCCAACCGAGCCACTTCCACCGCTTGTTGACCAGTAAGCGCCGATAAATGTTTCTTGAATCCAGCCACTAATGCCGGAGATTGCTGCTCGCCATCTTTTGAAAAAAACAATCGGTACAACTGCATCAACAATCGGTGCAGGAACTTGCTGCATCGCCGCAATCGCATCGAGCATGGCAAAATATTTTGCATGGCTGACTTCAGGCTCTAGACCAACAAAGGTATCCATCATCACTAATGATTTCACGCGCGCAGGCGCAAGAACGGCTAACTCGGCCCCCCACATTCCGCCTACAGAAAGACCAATGATAGAAAACTGCTCAATCGATAAGTGGTCCATCAAAGCCAAAATATGCTGAGCATAATCTTTCAGTGTGTTCATGGATGACGGTGCGAAATCTGACTGACCATGCGCCCATAAATCAGGCACGATACAGCGGTAGTGTTGACTCAACGCTTCCACCTGAGGTGCCCACATTGCGCTGTCCCACAAATAACTGTGACCGAAAACAAGTACGTCACCTTGCCCTTGGTCCAAATAACGCATCTGGCAATCATCAATAACAAATGTTTTCATTGTGAAATCCAATTAGTAAAATGAAACCAGATAGTACCATTGAAATGAGCGATAACAAATGTTTTCATTGTGAAATCCAATTAGTAAAATGAAACCAGATAGTACCATTGAAATGAGCGATAACAGCTCAGAGCAGAATGTAAGCAATGGCTAATTAAAATCAATATAGAACGCCACAGAAACGGAAGTACCAAAGAACAAAACGGCCTCTAAAAAGAGACCGCTGCGCACCCGCT
>AEZC01000219.1 GCA_000257205.1 Vibrio ordalii ATCC 33509
GGCACCATCAAGTATTAGGTGTACTTTTTGCTCCAACGGGTAATGCTCCTTTTTGAGCTTCCAGAAGAAGCGAACGATGCTCTCGCTGTTTATTGTGTCATACGTTTCTGTCACCGTTGCGCCAATATTTTGAAGGGGTAACGCACCGATAATATTTAGACGAGTTCGACTGCCTGTTGTCTCAATCACTTTGTCTTGGCCTTTTCGTATCCAGCCATAACTGAGTTTTGTGGACTGTGTAGGATGAACGGCATCCATGAATAACACAGGGTCTTCGCTGTTTCTTAGCGTCTCGTTGTAATGTTCGATAAAGGCTTGCTGCATCTCTGGATCAAACTTGTGCGGCACACCTTTCGGCTTTTTATATGAGAAGCCGTGATGATGTAGCCACTTGTTCATTCCAGCAACGGTATAACGAATACCAAACTCAGCTTGTACATAAGCGACAATTTGGTGGGTGTGAAAGTACGTGTCCTCAGCCAGATGTTCGATAAGTT
>AEZC01000220.1 GCA_000257205.1 Vibrio ordalii ATCC 33509
GTGGGATCATGGGGCGCATACGCTAAAATCATAACCCTTTGTTTTATAAAAAATTAACAAGTGCATGCCAACATAGATATCAATGAACCGCATAGTATAGCGTGATGTTTAATAAGAAAAAGAAATCAGCTCTTGGGTATAAAGGTGTTGAGGATTGAGAAACAGCTGTTGCGTTTCACCTTGCTCAATGACTTCACCTTGTTTCATCACCATAGTGTAATGGCATAATGATTTCACCACATGTAAATCATGGCTAATGAACAAGTACGTTAACCCATATTTTTGTTGCAGCGATTTAAGCAGATCCAACACTTGCGCTTGAATCGTACGATCTAAAGAAGAAGTTGGTTCATCAAGTAAAATGAACTCAGGTTTAAGCACCAATGCCCGAGCAATCGCGATACGTTGTCGTTGTCCACCTGAAAACTCATTGGGATAACGGTAGCGAGTGGCTGGGTCGAGTTCAACTTCTCGCATCACATCACAAATCATTCGTTCAACAGTTTGTCGATCATAACGGCTATGAACCTCTAACCCTTCACCAATAATCTGCGCCACCGACATTCTCGGATTCAGTGCTGAAAATGGATCTTGAAAAACGACTTGCATCTTGCTGCGATAAGGTAGCATAGCTTTCCTATCTAACCCTTGCAGCTCATTATTGTCGTAACAAATCGAGCCTTCCGAATGGACTAATTTTAGTATCGCCATACCAGTGGTCGATTTACCCGAACCGCTCTCGCCAACAATTCCTAATGAATGTCCTCTTTTAAGCTTAAACTGCATGTCGGTGACAGCTTTAATATGCGAGATCGTGCGCTTGAATAAGCCGCCAGTGATGGGAAACCAGACGTTGAGATGCTGGAGCTGTACTAGAATTGGGTTGTCAGGGTTTACGTCAACGGGCAAACCTCGAGGATCGGATTCAATCAATTTTTTGGTATAAGAGTGAGAGGGTGATGAGAACAGCGTTTTGGCATCATTGACCTCGATCACTTGCCCATTTTGCATCACTGCAACGCGATCAGCGATGCGTTTAACAATACTGAGATCATGAGTAATGAACAACATGGCCATGCCCAGTTCTTGTTGCAGATTTTTAAGTAGATCTAATATTTGCGCCTGCACAGAAACATCAAGCGCAGTGGTTGGCTCATCAGCAATCAGTAATTCAGGCTCATTGATCAAAGCCATCGCAATCATGACGCGCTGGCGTTCTCCCCCAGAAAGTTCATGTGGATAAGCATTAATCTTAATTTCTGGCGATCGAATACCCACTTTTTCTAACCATGCAATGGCCAACTGACGTGCTTTGCTGCCTCTTAGTCCTCGATGAATCTCAACAACTTCGATCAACTGTTTACCAACTTTGTGCAGAGGGTTGAGTGAGACCATTGGCTCTTGGAAAATCATACCAATCCGCCCGCCTCGTATACCTCTTAATTGCCTCTCACTACAGTTCAACGTGTTGATACCATCAAAAAAGATCTCCCCATGCAAATAGTGAGCAGCACTTTTCGGTAACAACTTCAAAATGGCATTCGCCGTCACTGATTTACCAGAACCGCTTTCCCCCACCAGCGCTAAGGTTTCCCCTGCAGAGAGAGAAAGTGACACTGCTTTAATCACAGGTTCAACATTGTCTTTTTGACCAAACCCGACCGAAAGATTTTGGATAGAGAGTACGGTTTTACTCATCATCTTCTCCCTGTCGAATGCGGGTCAAAGGCATCGCGTACCGCTTCGCCGATAAAGACCAATAATGTCAGCATTAACGAGAGCACCACAAATGCTGAAATACCTAACCATGGTGCTTGTAAATTAGCTTTCCCTTGCGCCAATAATTCGCCCAAAGAGGGCGAGCCGACTGGCAAGCCAAAACCGAGAAAATCTAAGGATGTTAAAGTCGTAACTGAGCCTGAAAGAATAAAGGGCATCATGGTTAAAGAAGCCACCATCGCGTTAGGTAGCATGTGGCGAAGCATAATTCGGCGATCACTCACACCCATCGCTTGCGCAGCCCGCACATAATCAAAATTACGACAGCGTAAAAACTCCGCTCTCACCACGCCCACTAAACTCATCCAACTAAAAAGAACCATAATACCCAGCAACCACCAAAAATTCGGTTCGACGAAACTCGATAAAATGATCAGCAGAAAAAGCGTTGGCATTCCTGACCACACTTCAATAAAACGCTGCCCAAGTAAATCAAGCCAACCACCATAATAGCCTTGAGTGGCACCAACGATAACGCCTATCGCTGACGAGACGAGTGTTAATACAAAGCCAAACAAAACCGAAATACGAAACCCGTAAATAATACGAGCCAGCACATCGCGCCCTTTATCATCAGTTCCAAGCCAGTTCACTGAATCTGGTGCTGACGGCACTGCATTATTGATATTAAAGTTGATGGTGTCGTAACTAAATGGGATCAATGGCCAAACAATAAAGCCTTTTTGTTCAATCAGATCGATGACGTAAGGATCGGTATAATCCGCTTCGGTTTCAAACTCACCACCAAAACGAGTTTCTGCATATTGTTGAAAGGTGGGGAAAAACCACTGCTGATCGTACTCAACCAAAAGGGGTTTATCATTTGCAATCAGCTCAGCAAATAGGCTCACCACAAATAAAAGCGTAAACAACCATAGTGAATAAAAACCGCGCCGATTGGACTTAAAACCCTGCCAGCGCAATACGTTTAATGGGTTGGACAGCCTTTTTTTTACCATCATGAACGAGCCTCAAAATCGATTCGAGGATCAACCCAAATATAGGTCAAATCGGAAATGATGCTGAGGACTAATCCAAGTAACGTCATGATGTATAAAGAACTAAACACTACAGGATAATCCCGTTGAATGGTCGATTCAAAACCAAGTAGCCCTATACCTTCCAGTGAAAACATCACTTCAATCAGCATCGAACCGGTGAAAAATATGCTGATAAAAGCACTCGGAAAACCGGCAATAATAATCAGCATCGCATTACGAAAAACATGCTGATAAAGAATACGCCCTTCATCCAGTCCTTTTGCTCGAGCCGTCACCACATACTGTTTGTTGATTTCATCAAGAAATGAGTTTTTCGTTAGCATACTCAAAGTGGCAAACCCACCGATCACCATTGCAAAGATGGGCAAAGCCAAATGCCAAAAATAGTCGCCAATTTGTTGATACCAAGTCAGATCAGCAAAATTATTTGATACTAAACCACGCAGTGGGAACCAACTGAAATAATTTCCGCTGGCAAAAATAATGATCAAAATAATCGCAAACAAGAAGCCCGGAATAGCGTAACCGATGATAACCACTGCGCTTGACCATACATCAAACCTTGAACCGTGGTGAATGGCTTTTAAAATTCCGAGAGGAATGGAGATAAGATAGATAATCAGAGTACTCCACAGCCCTAAAGAGATCGAAACGGGTAAACGCTCAGTGATCAAATCAATAACATTGCCCCCTTTGAATAAGCTGTCACCAAAATTAAAGGTTGCGTAATTTTTTAGCATTTCAAAATAACGGGCATGAAGAGGCTTATCGAAACCAAACTGTTTTTTTATAGCTTCGACTACCTCGGGGTCTAAACCTCGGGAACCTTTATATCCTCCAGTGTTAGCCGACAGCGACATATCCACCTCTTGGCCGCCTCCAGTAAATCGCTCCATAATTCCGTCACCATGCCCTTCCATTTGTGCAATCGCTTGCTCAACTGGGCCTCCGGGGGCAATTTGGATGATAAAAAAATTAATGGTAATAATCGCCCACAGCGTGGGCACAACTAGTAGCAATCGGCGGAAAATATAAGCAGTCATTGCATCCTCTTAACGGCGTTTTTCTGGTAGCAATTGCGCTTTCTGCTCCGAAACCCACCAAGTATCAAGACCAATATCATATTTTGGCATCACGCTAGGACGCTCGAATTTGTCCCAAGTTGCGATACGATATTGGCTCAGATACCACTGTGGGATCAGATAAAAATTCCATTGTAGAACGCGATCTAGTGCTCGGCCTAAAGACAGTAGTTTTTCTGGGTGCTCTTGATTGGCGGCAATTTGTTCAGTGAGGAAGTCGACAACTGGGTCTGACACTCCAGCACGATTGTACGTGGAATCGATGTAGTTTGAATTCCAGATAATCAACAAGTTAGGACTTGGGTAAGGATTCGCCGCATAGGCCGACGAAAGCATGTCAAAATCTCTATCGCGCAAACGCTTAAGATATTGTGTGGTATCCACTGAGCGAATCTTCATCTCGATACCAAGCTGTTTTAGATTTTTTTGCAAAGGAATAGCAATGCGTTCCGTGGTCGGACTGTAGATCAATAACTCAAACTCAAACGCTTTACCCGTTTCTTTATGGGTCATCACTTTATCTTTCAGCTCCCACCCCGCCTCTTTGAGCAATTGAAAAGCGACTCGTAGTTGTTGACGAATACGACCAGACCCATCCGTCACTGGTGGTTGGTATTCTTGGGTAAAAACACGTTCTGGGATCTTATCTTTTAGTGGTGTAAGAATAGTAAGTTCATCAGTAGAGGGAAGACCTTTCGCTTCATACTCTGTGTTTTGAAAATAGCTACGCGTTCGTGAGTATTGATCGTAGAACATATTTTTGTTCATCCATTCAAAATCCATCGCATAGGTCAAAGCCTCGCGCACTTTCGGATCACTAAACACTTCTCGTTGAATATTAAATACAAAACCTTGGGTTGAAGCTGGACTATTATGCGCGATCGCTTCTTTCTTGATGAATCCTTTATCGAAGTTCAATCCAGTGTATGAGCTGGCCCAAAACTTCGCCGAACTCTCTTGGCGAATATCAAATTCCCCAGCTTTAAATGCCTCAAGCATTACGGTATCGTCGCGGTAATAGTCGTATTGGATCTGCTTGAAATTATGTCGCCCAATGCTGACTGGTAAGTTGGCAGCCCAATAATCTTCCTGCAACTCATAAGTGACACTCTGCCCAGTTTGATAACGTACGACTTTATAAGGACCGCTGCCGACTGGCGGTTCATTTAATGGTTCTGCTAAGTTTTTATCCTGCCAATAGTGCTTAGGCAACACTTGAGTTGATTGAGCCAAACTAAATAGCTTTTCTCTATTAGGTTCTGACATCTCAATACGAACCGTTAAAGGATGGATCGCCGCTACCGATTTAACCGCTTTGTAAAACAGTCGATATTGAGGCACCCCTTCTGTCATGAACTTGTTGAACGTAAACTCAACATCTTGCGCGGTGATGGGCTTACCGTCTTGAAAACGTGCGTTCGGGTTGATATCCAGTTCTAGCCATGAATAGTCATCAGAATAACGAACTTTAGAAGCAATCAATGGATAATAGGTATCAATTTCGTCGCTGGGAGCAAACATCAGTGAATCATAAAGCTCACCACTGCCTGCCGCCGGAGCGCCTCGGGAAGCAAAACGGTTAAAGTTGTCGTAAGTTCCCACCTCGCCATAAGTTACTTTACCGTACTTAGGTGCGCTGGGATTAACATAATCGAAATGAGAAAAATTGGCAGGATATTTGGCTTGCCCAACGCCAGATAATGTTGTGGTTTCTACAACATCCGCAGTCGCCAAAGCACTCACCAGCAGCACAGTCACACCTAACAGCGTAGGCTTAATTTTTCTCATACTAGAACCCTTCTTTTGATAACTTCTCGACATTCCATCAGAGTAAATTATTAATAATTCAGTCACTTGGATAAGTATAGAGAAAAATAAGATTTACGAAACCCCAAGCTGCAATTATAACGAAACAACTCGGCATTACTGGTAGGTGGTGAGTCGCAATAAGAATAGGTAACTTTGTGGTTTTTAGGAATGAAACGTATAGAAAACGCCGCTATGCAATAAAAAGCCCCGCCATGCAGGGCTTCACTGGCTTTAACCATCTGTGGTAATTTGGCTGATCAGCTCTTTTTCTACTTGTTCGGCCATTTCAAGAGCGATTTGGCATGTTCCAGCCGCTTGATGGCCACCACCACCATATTTGAGCATTAACCCGCCTACATTGGTTTTCGAGCCACGGTCAAAAATCGATTTCCCTGTAGCAAACACAATATTTTGCTTCTGAAACCCCCACATTTTGTGGATCGAGATATTACACTGAGGAAATAAGGCATAAATGATAAACCGATTCCCCGCATATATGATCTCTTCTCCCGTCAAATCAAGAACGACCAAATTTTGGTAGACTTTGGCACAACGTTGGATTTGTTGTTTAAATAAAATTTCATGCTCACGGTATAAGTTAATACGCTCTTGTACATCTGGCAGCACGAGAATTTCGTCAATTGAATGGTTAGCACAGTAATCGATGAGATCCATCATTAATTGATAATTAGAGATGCGGAACTCATGGAAGCGCCCTAAACCTGTCCTTGCATCCATCAGGAAATTCATCAGATTCCATCCGGTAGAATCAAGCACTTCATCGCGAGTAAACTGCGCGGAGTCACCTTTGTCGACGGCAATGAGCATCTCTTGCCACTCAGTGGGGAAAGTGTTTAACCCGCCATAATATTTCCATACTACATGCGCGGCCGAGGGCGCGTTTGGATCAATAATATGATTCGGCCTTTCACCTTGATTGCGAATAGTTTCCGATAGGTGATGGTCAAAAATTAAGTGAGCATTAGCGACGTAAGGCAGGTTAGTGACAATGTCACGCTCAGTTATTGTCACCTTCCCATCTTGCATATCTTTGGGGTGAACAAACACTATTTCATCAATTAAATTCAGTTTTTTGAGCAGTACAGCGCAGACTAACCCATCAAAATCACTGCGTGTCACTAATCTAAATTTACTTTCAGCTTGTTGATGCTCAGACATAGACAATTTCCTTATTAGCAGTCATATCACTGCTCGGCGTGGTTTTAAGCAGTGTTTTGTATATCAAATTCTGAGTTAACACCTTCTAGGTTTACCAATGCAGGTGGTATGTTTTAATTTTAGACGCCATCGTCTTTTTAACAAACTTAACACAATGGTTTTCAAACATTATTCAACACAGCACATCATTTTATTGAGCAAATATCGAATAAAGTAGTGAGGTATGAAGACTGCTGTTACAACTAGGGAATTGGAGGTAAGAAAAAGCCAGCAACAAATGCTGGCGGTTAGGTTGAGCTAAGAAGCGAGGTATCTCTATTTACGTTTATTCTGAATGTACTTACGGCTCACATCAACAAGCGCTACATCTTTAAAGAAACTACGACCAAGTAACAATGGGTAAGTCAGATGTGTACGATCGGCAAGCGTAAATTCGGTTCTCTCTTTGAGATCACCAATTTCAATCCAAGCGATAACGACCGCACGTCTTTGTGTACCCTCTGCGCTGGATTGCCGAATTCTGACCCAGCGTTCAACAGGTAAACTTATCTCATCACTTTTGATGTCATCGTGTTCAATCCTGAACTTGACCCAATCATTTCCATCGCGTTCAAAAGCAACAACATCCACAGCGCTAATTGAAGAGGTGGTGGCTCCGGTATCGATACGCGCTTTGAAGCTTTCGTTCAAGCCCGGCACATAGACCCACTCTTTTTCACCTAAAATAAGCTTACCGTCTGAGGTTTTCCTTGCCTCGACCACAACTACTGGCTCTTTCGAGGGCTTTTTAACCGGTTTTTGTGCCTCAGTATTTTGTTGTTTTGGCTCTTCAACTTTTGGCTTTTGCTCTGGTTGTGTTGAGGTTTGGTTTAGCGTGCTGCATGCCATCAAACCAGTACTCAACATTAAAAGAGCAATAAGTTTCAAGTGTTGTTTCATTGACCCACCTAATCAAACTGATAAATATTTAAGAGACATTCACTATGGCTTGAGCAACATACGGAATATGTTGTTCTGATAAGCCTGCAATGTTAATTCGGCCATCACCTACCCCATAGATTCCGTATTGATCTCGTAGCTGAGCCATCTGTTCTGGAGTAAAGCCTAGCACAGTAAACATCCCTTTGTGACTTTCGATAAAGTCGAATTGTGAAGTATTGTGCTGATTTCTCAAATGATTACACAAGGTTTGACGCAGGTTTAACAAACGCTGTTGCATTTCACTTAACTCTTGCTTCCAAATCGCGGTTAATGCTTGATTTTGTAAAATAGTTTTCACCAATGCCGCACCATGATCGGGCGGCATAGTGTAGGTCGAACGGGCTAACGTTAGTAATTTACCTTTCGCATTCGCCACATCTTGTGCGTTTTTACCGACCACAATCGCGGCACCTGTTCGTTCTCGGTAGAGACCAAAGTTCTTTGAACAAGAGGTGGTGATCAACATCTCTTCGACGTTGTTTGCCATAAAACGCAGCCCTTTCACATCCTCTTCAAGACCTTCACCAAACCCTTGGTAGGCAACATCAACAAAAGGGATGAAGCCATTTTTCTGCGCAAGACTGGTGATCGCTTGCCATGCGGCGAAATCAATATCCGCGCCCGTTGGGTTATGGCAACAACCATGGATAAGCACCACATCTTTTGGCCCTGCTTGCGATAAATCATCAAGCATCCGCGCAGTATCGACTTGCTTAGTCTCGCGACAGAAGTAAGAATAATATTTCACTTTTAAACCCGCCGCTTCCATCACAGGTTTATGATTGACGTAACTTGGGTCAGTAATCCATACCGTCGTTTCGGGTTGTGCTACGTGCATTAAGTCACCGAGCATACGCAGCGCACCGCTTGCTCCGGTCGTTTGAATCGCAGCCACACGATCAAGCACTGAAGTGCCAGACAATAATAAGTTCACCATGCTTTGGTTAAACTCTTCACACCCAGCAAGTCCAACATACGATTTAGTGGTTTGTGTGGCAATCACGTGCTCTTGCGCTTTGGCAATGGCGCGCATAATCGGCGTCTCTCCTTGGCTATTACGATAAACGCCAATGCCTAGGTCAACTTTTTCGCTGCGAGGATCGTTGCGGTATGCAACCGATAATGAAAGTATTGGATCGAGTGTTGGTGTTGGTAAATGTGAAAACATGAAGGTCACAACCCTTTGAAATTCAAGTAATGACCTTCAAGTTAGCACTAGATACATAATTTTTACAGTTTAAATTGATGGATTATTTGATTGGCACTGCCTCGCCATTCTAAGCTTGGATCGGCTTTATCCTGTTCAAATTTTCCATCAATCAAGACATCAACATATTCAATGACTTGTCTTTGAGCATCACTGAGTTCGTTTAGGGTATATCCCGTCCATAACCAGATATCTTTCCCCACACATTCAGTCTTTACTCGTTTAACCAACTGCAAAATAGAAGCAAGGTTTTGCGGGTGTAAGGGATCGCCACCCGACAAGGATAAGCCTCGGCGCTTGATGCGCATGTCGTTCAAATCGGTGATGATCTGCTGCTCTAGTTGCTCATTGTAAGTGTGGCCAGAATGCAGCGACCAAGTCCCTTTGTTGTAACATCCTTTGCACTGATGTACACAGCCGGAGACGAACAGCGTACAACGCGTCCCCGGCCCATTCACAACATCAATCGGATGATATTGGTGATAATTCATGCCAACAGGTTACTCACTATCACTTACAAGTGTTTAACGCGACGTTTAACTTCTTCTTGTTTACCGAAGTTAAACGGACGAGCATCTGGGCTGCCAAGGTAGCCACACACGCGGCGGGTTACGGAGACTTTGGATGAGTCGTGATTACCACATTTAGGACAAGTAAACCCTTTACTCGTACACTCAAATTCGCCAGTAAAACCGCATTCATAGCACTCATCAATTGGCGTATTGGTCCCATAATAAGGAACACGGCTGTAACTGTAATCCCAAACGTTTTCAAGCGCTTCTACGTTTTTCTGCATATTCGGAAACTCTCCATAACAGATAAATCCACCACTTGAAACCTCTGGATATGGCATCTCAAAATCAATCTTATCGTATGGATTAACTTTCTTTTGCACATCCAAATGGAAGCTATTGGTGTAATAACCTTTATCCGTTACACCTTCAATCACACCAAATTCTTTGGTGTCAATACGGCAGAAACGGCTGCAGAGGTTCTCACTTGGCGTACCGTACAAACTGAACGCGTAACCGGTTTCTTCCGTCCATTGGTTAACGGCCCCTTTCAGGTATTTAATGATATCTAACGCGCGATCTCGCAATTCGCTATCATCATAAACATGTGTATCACTGCCATAGAGCGCGGTAATGGTTTCGTGCACACCGATGTAGCCCAAAGAGATAGATGCTCGACCATTTTTGAATATATCGGCAATAGAATCATCGGCTTTTAATCGAACACCACATGCCCCTTCCATATATAAAATAGGTGCGACGCGTGCTTTGACTTTTTCAAGGCGGCTGATGCGAGTTTCTAAAGCACGCCGAGCCAGTTTTAATTTTTTATCGAGTAATGTGTAGAACTGTTCAATATTTCGGCCCGCTTTCAGCGCGATACGAGGTAAATTGAGACTGACTACCCCCAAATTATTGCGCCCTTCGTGAATCAGCTCACCACCTTCTTCATAGGTATTTAAGAAGCTGCGGCAACCCATTGGGGTTTTGAATGAACCCGTCACTTCAACTACTTTGTCGTAGTTGAGAATGTCCGGGTACATGCGTTTGGTTGCGCACTCTAATGCGAGTTGTTTGATGTCATAATTTGGATCTTCCGCTTTATGATTTAAGCCATCTTTGATGGCAAATACCAATTTAGGGAATACAGCCGTTTTACGATTTTTGCCTAAGCCAGCAATGCGATTTTTTAAAATCGACTGTTGAATCAATTTAGAGGCCCAACTGGTCCCTAGACCAAAGCCGAAAGTGACAAACGGAGTTTGCCCATTCGCGGTATGCAAAGTGTTGACTTCATATTCAAGTGACTGGAATGCGTCGTAGCACTCTTTTTCTGTACGGGACATAGCAAAGGCTTCGGGATGATGAATATCCCACTCTTTTGCTATTTCTAAATGTTTGTCGTAACTGGCTGTCACATACGGTTCAAGCACTTCATCGATACGGTTGATGGTGGTGCCGCCGTAAATATGGCTCGCAACCTGAGCGATAATTTGCGCGGTCACTGCGGTGGCGGTTGAAATTGATTTTGGCGTATCAATTTCCGCATTACCCATTTTAAAGCCATGAGTGAGCATGCCTTTTAAATCAATCAGCATGCAGTTAAACATTGGGAAAAAAGGAGCGTAATCCAAGTCATGATAGTGGATATCACCCTCTTCATGCGCTTGCACAATATCACGCGGTAAAATTCGGGTTTTAGCGTAGTGTTTCGCCACAATACCAGCCAGTAAGTCACGCTGCGTTGGGATAACTTTGCCGTCTTTATTCGCATTTTCATTGAGCAGATCGGCATTACTTTCTTCGATAAGGCCTTCAATCTCTTGCGTCAAAGCACTTTGCTTTTCACGCGCGATATCACGATCGTGTCGGTACTCGATGTATGAACGAGCTAATGCTTTATAGGGCCCTTGCATTAGCTCGTTCTCTACTAAGGTTTGAATCTCGGCGATATGGACTTCATCGTAATCTTTGAGCTTCAGCTCTACCGCCAACGCCACATTGAGTGCGTAAATAGCGATCTCTTTATCAATATGTTCAGCTGCACTTTCGACGGCAGATTGAATGCGATCACGGTTGAACGGGGCTCTCGATCCGTCACGTTTGATTACGATAGGTTTCACCATTTCTCCTTACCCCTAGCATACTCACAGAGTTATCCACAAACACACTATATAGAGCAGTTTATTATCCGACTGACACAATATATTGTGGTGCATTTAACGAAAACTCCCAACTCAGGGTATTGATTTGGATCAATAAAAACCGAGCATTGAACAAGATCAATGCGATCTTGGGGTAGTAGATCTCACTTAGAAAAGAAACGATGAAAATTGCAAATTTTTGATTTTCCCTCTTGAAATTTCACCAAACCTGATGGGCTAAGCCTTCACATTCGATCAGTGAGGGATTGCGATGTTAAAATCAAAAGGTATGTGTCGATTAGCAGCAGAACCGCCCTAAATGGCAAGTATTAACTCATCAATTAAGGGATCATTGCCCGCTAAGGAGCGTGATTTTTCGCTAGCCTGCACTATATAAGCACCGGTTTCATGCGTTGAAACTGACAAACACTTACACCGATCAGACAATTCATTACAATCAATTTACTCAATAACACTCTATGATTACACCCATTCAGACGTTC
>AEZC01000221.1 GCA_000257205.1 Vibrio ordalii ATCC 33509
CGTTTTTTCAACGACTTCAGCTTTGATAAAGCCACCAGTTTGAGATTGCCCAAAGCACTGCAATTGTTGACGCTTTGCATAAAAGGTCGAAAGACTCAGACTATGGCGCTCGCAGAAAACACGCTGGGATAGTTGACTGGATTGGTATTGCTCGAACAAGGTTTGCCATTCTTGGTTGGTGCGTCGTTTTGCCATTTCAGATCTCCTTGAGGTTGGAGATTTGATCTTATGGCGGACTGAGGTTGATTAGAATGCGGTGTTTATGATGCGCTTACCCTAA
>AEZC01000222.1 GCA_000257205.1 Vibrio ordalii ATCC 33509
TATTGTGCTTTATATTCGATCGGATATTTACTCATTATCAGTACTCCACCATCTTCTGGTATTGAATCTGACCAATTTCCTTCCGTGCTGTCCCAACCAATAATTTGTCTTCCTAATACAGGCGTGAAATATGAAAATCCTTTCTTAGTTAAACCATCAGTTATAATTTGGCTACTATCATTATCAAATATTTCATTGAAAGAGACGATATCTACATTATTAAAAAAATCAGATTTATTAAGTAGATTTGCCCGTTTTATTTGTTGTGTATCGGTTAACTTTTTATCGAGCATATAAACATTATAACTCATCAATGTTGGAAAGGTACTATTCCCATTGGAAAAAACAGAAAAGCTTATTGTTAATCCTAAGATTAATATAATATCTTTAACTTTCATATACAAACCTAAATAGTTCAATTGTTATTAAATGATTTTAATGGCTGAATTGTCACCAATAAAAAGGGCTTCACTTTATAACTGAAGCCCTTTTAGAAAATTACTTTGAAGATCTATAGCATCTTCAGTAATCCAATGGCTTTTATTTCATCAGGGATTTCTTCGTTGGGAGCATATCGTTTAACTTTAATCTCTCCTGGACCATTAATATTATCAATCAATAACGTATCACTATCTACTGAGAATCCAAATAGTTTTTCCATCGTGTAACCTACAGACTCGTTATTCCCTATCAGTAACAAGCTATCATATGTTTTGAAAAGATCAACATCGTATGCATC
>AEZC01000223.1 GCA_000257205.1 Vibrio ordalii ATCC 33509
GTGGGATCATGGGGCGCATACAAATAAAAGACAAAAATACTCAGGACGTATGACGTCGCGATTTAATCTAACCCTGATGATGTTAGTAGAGAATCTCGCATTACCTAGCATTTCAGGAATAACGCAAACTTCACCAACAGTACCTGATCTAGAAATAACAACATCCCCTCTTTTCAATTCATATTCTGATAACTGTTCGGCTTTCTCTTCAGATATAT
>AEZC01000224.1 GCA_000257205.1 Vibrio ordalii ATCC 33509
GGAAGCAGTGAGTTGATATCAGGCTCTGGCTTTGCCAGTTCTTTCATACATTTGACCATGTAATCGTAGAGTATCAGTCCGTTCGCTTTCGCCGTCTCGATGATGCTATACAGCAAAGCACTCGCATCAGCACCAAGTGGATTCGTCGAGAATAACCAATTTTTTCTGCCAATGACCAGCGATTTGATTGCGCGTTCCGCTCGGTTGTTGTCGATAGATAAATGCCCATCTTCAACATAGCGTATCAGCTTAGGCCACTGACCCAAGGTG
>AEZC01000225.1 GCA_000257205.1 Vibrio ordalii ATCC 33509
TCTTCGCAAGCCTTACCCAAACGTATTTAGTCTGTAATCCATTAAATCAAGCTCCTACTGGTGAACGGTTACAACCTTTTGATTGAGTGACGCTGTCACGCAATTGGCTAGAAATTCATGAAACCTATGCCCATTATGCTCTAACATTTTAGGAAACATTGAAATGGGAGTCATGCCTGGAAAGGTGTTAACTTCATTAAGATAAATGTTTCCCTCTGGGGTTAAAAAGAAATCAATACGTGCAAGGTGCCTAAGCTTCATGTGGGTAAAAACCCTAGCAGCATAATCACTTATCATTTCTAATTGATCTCTGGTTAAATTCTGAGCTTGTACTTCAGTCATCGAATGGCTAGTCGCACTGTATTTTTCTTCATAAGTATAAAATGCGTCTTCTGGTGCGATGATCTCACCCGGCTTAGAAAGATATAAAACACCGTCAAGCTGATAAGCGGCAACTTCTAATTCCCTAGGTTTCACTGCTTTTTCAACCAGAACTTGTTCCGAGTAGCTAAAAGCCGCATTGATTGCGCTGTTGAGCTGTGAAACCTCGGTGACTTTGTAACAACCAACAGATGAGCCTTGTCTCGCCGCTTTAATAAACACACTTCCCCATTTTTCCAGAGCCTGCTTACACTCTTGATGCGCTTGTGCATTATTTTCTGAAAGAAAAAGATAAGGTGTATTAGGAATGCCCAGCGCATCGTACCAAAGCTTAGATGTAATTTTATTAAAACTGTTAGCACTGGCTTCTGGACCACAACCTAAATATGGGATGCCAGCCAGCTCGAGCATCGATTGAATGTCGCCCGTTTCCCCTGGATAGCCATGAATGCAAGGAACCACAAAATCGATATTGACGGCAACACCATTGGTATTCAACGTTGCAGCATTCGTATCTAAGAAACTCAGATAGCCCTTTTCACTGTACCAACCATCGGGTCGCATTTCGACGCGAATAACTTGAAAACTTTCTGTTTTTTCAAGTTGAGCTTGTAAATAGTTGGCTGACACAAGTGAAACTTCATGTTCTGACGAACCGCCACCACATAATAATAGGATTGTTGTTTGAGTCATTAAAATCTGTCCATGCTGCTGACGAATAAACTATAAAGCATGATAATCAATTCAGTGTGAAGTTACACGGTTTTAGCCAAGGAAAACCTTTTTACCGTTGTAACAGGCTAAGTTATAAGCAATAAAGGGGCATAAGCCCCTTTGATCATTTATTCGCGATAAAATCCAGAATCAGTTCAACTTATTGAGTGTCGGAAATTCCGAATTTTTGATGGTATCAATACTTTTGGCAAAAGGTTTCATTGCTTGAAACTCGGTTGGCAGTGTTTTGATTGCTTCAACAGCATCGACACGAGTTGCGTAGTCACCATAAAGTACGGTGTACCACTTGGTTCCATTCACTACTTTATAATTTTCCCAAATAGGTTGGCCGTCAGAATTGGGCAGTTTGCTGGCAAACTGATCAACTTTATTCTGTGATCCAACAGCAACGACCTGAATGGTGTAGCCAAAACGCGGATTCATTGCCGTCTGTTTAGCCGTCGGTGGAATGAGTGCTACTGCGGGTTTGCTTTGAGGGCTCATCTTAACGACTTTTTTCTCTGTATCGTTAGGAGACATCTTCACCACATTCGTTTCGACATTGCTCTCAGAAATTCCAGTAGCCATGCCTTCTTGAGCGACTACTGGTTGCTGAACCGGAGCAACTTTATACTCTTCACGATGGCTTTCAGAGGTGACATCGGTAATGTATGTATCAGATGCACAGGCAGCCAGAAGCACTGATAAACCGACAATTGTGATTTTTTTCATGAATTGTTCAACGCCTTAAGTAGAAATTACTATAAATCATGCCGATAGCGACGCTCAGAATCAAGCTCGCTTTGTGATTATATACCCTTGTACTGTGATTTATGGCACAAAGTCGCAGTTGTCTCACGACGTAATGATCACAATCAAACCAATATAGTGAACAAGGATAGCATTTGTTCGCTAAGCTAACGGTAATTCGTGAGTGAAAGGTTCATCAACATGAACAATTTAAATCCATTCCTGAAACCAAAATCGATCGCGGTTGTTGGTGCATCAGTACGCTCGTTTCGTGCTGGCAATATCGTGATGAAGAACCTACTCCAAGGAGGCTTCGATGGTGCGATTATGCCTGTCACGCCTTATTATCCATCCGTCTGCGGCGTATTGGCCTACAAAAGTATCGAATCTCTGCCTATCGTCCCTGATATTGCGATTTTATGCACGCACGCAACACGCAACGTCACCTTATTTAAACAATTGGCTGACAAAGGCATCAGCTCCGTTATCGTACTTTCATCTGATATGTATACTGAAGATGCTCAAGGAGTCGAAATCCAAGCCCAATGCACTAGCATTGCAAAATCAGCTGGAATGCGCATTTTGGGTCCTAATAGCTTAGGTTTGATTCTACCTTGGTTAAATTTCAATGCTTCGTTTTCTCCTGTCACAGCCTTAAAAGGTAACATTGCCTTTATTTCACAATATGCAGCGGTTTGTACCACGATTTTAGATTGGGCAAATGACAAAGAGATCGGATTTTCAGCATTTATTTCTCTTGGTAATGCCAGCGACATCGATTTCTCTGACTTGCTTGATTGCCTGAGCACGGATAGACACACCCAAGCCATTTTACTTTATGTTGATACGATTAAGGATGCTCGCCGTTTTATGTCGGCAGCGCGCGCCGCGTCACGTAACCGGCGAATCTTAGTCTTAAAAGGAGGAAGAACGCTTGCTGGACGTAAAGCGGCGCAAGCACATACTGGTGGAGACAATACACTCGACATTATTTATGACTCCGCAATTCAACGCACGGGTATGTTACGGGTGAATAATACCCATGAACTCTTTGCCGCTGTTGAAACACTCACTCACTCCGTTCCATTACGAGGTGAACGTCTTGCTATTATTACCAATGGTGGCGGGCCAGCTATTATGGCCGTCGATACCTTGTTAGATCGAGGCGGAAAACTGGCCGATCTTGAAGAGTCTACTTATCAAAAACTAAATCAGTGCCTGCCTAAAAGTTGGTCTCACAGTAATCCGGTCGATATGGTGGGTGATGCGGATCATACTCGCTACGTTAATACACTAAATGTGCTGCTAGATAGTGATAAAACCGATGCCATTCTCATTATGCACAGCCCATCTGCGATTGCGCAGTCTGAGCAAACCGCTCAAGCGGTGGTCGACGCCATTAAAGCGCACCCTCGCCATAAACGTTTTAACATCCTAACCAATTGGTCAGGAGAACTTACCGCGCGCCCGGCTAGACAAATATTTACCCAAGCGGGCATCCCAACCTATCGAACGCCAGAAAGTGCAGTAGTGGCATTCATGCACTTAGTCGAGTACCGTCGAAATCAAAAACAACTAATGGAAACGCCGACAACAGCAGAACCCGTCCATGTATCAGAAATACACAGTGCGCAGCAATGGATAGCGGAGCAACTAGGCATACACCCTACCCGTCACCTTGATACGCACCAAATAGGTAAGTTATTTAAATATTTTAATTTTAGCGTATTACCAACTTGGATAGCTTCTGATGCCAGTGAAGCGGTACATATTGCCGAGCAAATTGGTTACCCAGTCGTGGTGAAATTACGTTCGCCTGATATTGCGCATAAATCAGATGTGCAAGGCGTGATGCTCAATCTACGCAACCGCCACGAAGTGGCAAGCGCAGCACAAGCGATATTGGATCGCACGCAGATCTCGTATCCTTCCGCTAATGTTCATGGGTTATTGGTTCAGGCAATGGCAAAGATCGCTGGCGGAGAAGAGCTCAGGATCAAAGTCATCACTGATAGAACCTTTGGCCCGGTCATTTTACTGGGGCAAGGCGGTTCAGAATGGGATGAATCAATCGATGCCGCTGCCGCGCTACCCCCGCTGAATATGACGCTCGCTCGTTATCTGATTGTCAGAGCAATACGCAGCGGGAAAATTCGGCTGCAAAAACTACCAGAGCCAATGAATATTGATGGATTATCTGAGTTTTTAGTTCGTCTCTCGCAGATGATTATTGAATGTCCACAAATAGATGAATTAGATATTCACCCGGTTTTAGCCAATGGCAATCAATTCACTATATTGGATGCCAACTTAGTCCTAAAAGATTACCAAGGCGAGGGACAAAGTAGATTAGCTATCCGCCCCTATCCAAGTGAGTTTGAAGAAAGTGTGATCCTAAAGGACAAGTCGGCCATTACCTTACGCCCAATCTTGCCGGAGGATGAGCCGCATCATGCAGAGTTTATCCGTAATGTATCAAAAGAAGATTTGTACAAACGCTTTTTTTCTGATGTCGGCGAGTTTAACCATGAAGCCTTAGCCAATTTTACTCAAATTGACTATGACCGAGAAATGGCTTTTGTCGCAGTGGATCATACCAATGATCAAGAGAGTATTATTGGCGTTTCACGAGCACTCATTAACCCTGAGAATAGCGATGCTGAGTTCGCCATCTTGATCCGTTCGGATTTAAAAGGAAAAGGTTTAGGTAAAATCTTGCTGCAAAAAATCATCGACTATTGTCGCTTGAAAGGAACCTTACAAATTTCCGGCATGACCATGCCAACCAACCGAGGCATGTTGACGCTAGCGCAAAAATTAGGTTTTGAGATTGAAGTGCATTTCGAAGATGGGACGGCAGATATGGTTTTGATCTTAAATAAACCAGAATAAAGCCGTAGCGATCAGATTTGATCACTGCGATCCGCCCAAAATTTTAACTTAGCACCCAGTTTTTCTTGAGGTATTGCACACACCACGACTTTGCTTCGCCCATTTTATTACGCCGCCATGCCATAATGATCTGCATCGATTTTTCTTCAGATCCGCTGATTGCTTTCAGTTTACCTGAGGCGATCAGTGGCTCTGCTATCTGTTTCGGTAATGTGCCAATACCTAACCCTTCCACTAACGCGGCACATTTTGCGCTGAAATTAGTTACCGTCAGACGCGGCTGTTTTTGCAAAATATTCACGCTCATTGCAGGCTGGTCACGCGCGGTATCGGCAATCGAAATCACTCGATACTTTTGCCTTGCTTCTTCATCAAATGCACCGCTTCGTTTGTGCACGTAATGCGAGCTTGCCGCTACCCAAACCATTGACATAGTTCCTATGGTTTCTGCTTTTACATCTTGTGGTAACGTATCGATACGTGGGCAAATCAGCAAATCGGCTCGATCAGTTGAAAGTGACTCCCAACACCCCGCTAAAATTTCTTCTTGAAGACGGATTCGTGTTTTGCTGACATTACCTAACGCTTCAACCATTGAGAAAAAATTGTTAATTGGGATAATACCGTCAAATGCGACCGTCAAATCCAGTTCCCACCCATTCGCTAACAAGGTTGCGTCATTCACCAATTTTTCTGTCGCCGATAAAATGGCTCTGCCCCGCTCAAGAATGAGCAGTCCAGCTTCAGTAAACGTCGCTTTATGCCCTGAACGGTCGAAAATAGTGATATCTAAATCTTGCTCCAATTTTTGGATCTGATAGCTCAGCGATGATGGTGCACGGCTTAGCTCATTTGCCGCGGCAGCGAAGCTGCCTCGTCTATCAATTGCATCTAGAATATGAAGTGCTTCTAAGGTAATTGGACTTTGCAAAATGGACATCCTTTGGTGAAATTGCAGTGAGTATGCCATAACGAGTATGCCTTATTTATCATCGTTGTGGTATGTCTGACGAGATGGAAAATAGCTGAGAGGGGCAGGTTTGGGAACAAAAAGCGTAGAAATAACAAAGCCAGCTTAATGCTGGCTTTGGGACACATTCATTTAAAAAGGGGGAGAAAAGTTATCAATGAGTGAGTCTATTTCTTATTTTCGGACATCTCTTTCTTAACCATGACCGCTGCAGCCACGATAAAAACGATGATTAATCCAAGCTCCATATGAAACCTCAACAAGTGTATAAAATTAAGGACTAAAATATAAACACAGCGATTCTAACAGACTGGAAAAATTTAGACAGCTTTTAACGTATTACTAACGTTTTTAGTGATTCAGTTCAAAAAGAGCATGAATACAGAAAAATGGTAATTTTTATAACCGTTTACAGCTATAGGATTATAAATCTTACCTAATCACTAAGGAGTAGCATCTTCATCTATACCTCAGCGGCTCACTTCATACGGATACTTAAATCAAGAAAAACTCAAGCTTTTGGGCTTCGCCTTACCGTACGCATCAAATATCCAAAAGCGTTGTGGCCATAAAACCACCTTTCAATATACGGATAAATGAGTGAATTCC